>JBFHEJ010000052.1:0-11012 GCA_041584255.1 Lysobacterales bacterium | reverse complement strand
TGCAGAACTGCAGCCGGCCGATCGGCCGCTGGTGCGTGTGCGGGGGATCGACAAGGTCTTTCGGCGCGGGTCGGAGGAGATCCACGTGCTCGGCGGACTCGACCTGGAAGTGCCGGAGGGCGATTTCCTGGCGCTGATGGGTCCTTCGGGATCGGGAAAATCGACGCTTCTCAACCTGATCGGCGGTCTCGATCGCCCGAGCCAGGGTTCGGTGGAGGTGGGCGGCCAGGAAATCAGCAGCTTGTCGGCACGCAAGCTGGCCGCCTGGCGCGCCCGCCACATCGGGTTCGTATTCCAGTTCTACAACCTGCTTCCCGTCCTGAATGCGCAGCAAAACGTCGAATTGCCGTTGCTGCTGACGCGGCTGTCGAAGAAGGAGCGCAAGGCGCACGCCCGCACCGCGCTCGAGATCGTTGGCCTGGGCCATCGCGCCGGCCACTACCCCCGGCAACTGTCGGGCGGCGAACAACAGCGCACCGGTATTGCGCGTGCTATTGTCTCGGATCCGACGCTGCTGCTTTGTGACGAGCCGACGGGCGATCTCGACCGCAATTCCGGCGATGAAGTCCTCGACCTGCTGCAGGCGCTCAATCGCGAGCATGGCAAGACCATCATCATGGTGACGCATGACATTCACGCCGCGGCGCGCGCCAGCCGCACGCTGCACCTGGTCAAGGGCCGGCTTTCCGAGGCGCCGGAGGAATGAAGTACTTTCGACTGCTGTGGACCGGCCTGATGCGCAAGAAGCTGCGCACCATGCTGACCATGTTGTCCATACTGGTGGCTTTCGTTCTGTTCGCCTATCTGTCGGCCATCCACACCGGTTTCAGCATCGGCGTCGAGCTGGCCGGCCAGGACCGCCTCATCGTGCGCCACAAGGTTTCGCTGATCCAGTTGCTGCCCGAAGCCCATTTGCAGGACATCCAACGCGTCGAGGGCGTTGACTCCGTGGTCTACCAGACCTGGTTTGGCGGGGTCTACCAGCGCCCCAGTAATTTCTTCGCGCAGATGCCGGTCGAACCGGAGCCGTTCCTCGACATGTTCCCTGAGTACATCCTCAGCGACAGCGACACTCAGGCCTGGCTGGAAACTCGAACGGGCGCCATCGTGGGCCGGGACCTGGCCGAGCGCTTTGGCTGGAAGATTGGCGACCGCGTGCCGATCGACTCGCCGCTGTGGTCGCTGAAGGACGGCAGCCGCGTGTGGGAGTTCGACATTGTCGGCATCTATGAGGGCGCCGAAACGGGGACGGACACCACCCAGATGTTTTTCCGCCACGATTATTTCGACGAGGCACGGGGCTTCGGCGATGGGCTGGTGGGCTGGTACACGGTTCGCATCGACGACCCCGAACAGGCGGCCGAGGTGGCCGCAGCCATTGACGCGCAGTTCGCCAATTCACCCAGCGAGACCAAGACCGAGCCCGAGGGCGCCTTCCTGCAGGGATTTGCCAACCAAATCGGCAATATCGGGCTGGTCCTGACTTTGATCGTCGGTGCGGTGTTCTTTACGATTTTGCTGGTGACCGCCAACACCATGGCGTACACCGTGCGCGAGCGCACCAATGAACTGGCCGTGCTCAAAGCCATTGGCTTCACCGATGGCGGGGTTCTGGGTCTGGTGCTGGGCGAATCGTTCCTGCTAGCGGTCATTGGCGGCGGCATCGGATTGGCGCTGGGCGCCTTCATGGTCTCGCTGGGCGACCCGTCCAACGGCGCCCTGCCTTCCTTTTACATCCCGGCGCGCAACTACATCATTGCCGTGGCGCTGATCGCAGCCCTGGCGCTGGCGGCCGGCAGCCTGCCGGCGCTCGAAGCCAAGCGGCTGCAAATCGCCGATGCATTGAGGCGCTGACCATGGGAAATCCTGTCCGCTGGTTATCACAGGTTTTGGCGGTTTCTCGGTTCAGCCTGCTGGGATTGCCGCAGAGGCTGGGATCGTCCGCCACGGCGGTGTTTGGCATCGCGGGCGTGGTGGCCGTCATGGTCGGTGTCCTTTCGATCGCGCAGGGCGTGGTCAAGACCATGACCAAGTCTTCCCGTCCCGACAGCGTGATAGTGCTGCGCAGCGGCGCGACCTCGGAGATGGTCAGCGGACTGTCGGGGGATGCGGTGATGGTGGTCGAAGACGCTCCCGGAATAGCGCGCCAGGGCGGCGAGGCGCTGGTTTCCGCCGAACTCTTCGTGATCGTCGATCTGCCGCTGCAGTCGACCGGGACGCCGGCCAACGTGCCCCTGCGCGGCGTGCACGAGGCGGCGTTCAGCGTGCGGGATGGCTTTCGCATGGTCGAGGGACGCCGTTTCGAGCCGGGACTCAACGAAGTCATCGCCGGTGTCGGCGCTGCGGCCCAGTTCGCCGGCCTGCAGGTCGGTTCGGAAATCGCGGTCGGGTCTGAGTACTGGCCCGTGGTGGGTATTTTCGAGACCGGAGGTGGCATCGCCGAGTCGGAATTATGGACGGATGCGGCCGTGCTGCAGCAGGCCTACCGGCGCGGCAATTCCTACCAGACCGTGTTTGCCCGCCTGGAGGCGCCTGAGCGGTTCCAGGACTTCGCCGACACGCTGACTGCCGATCCGCGGCTGAATGTGAAAGTGGAGCGCACCGAGGATTTCTACGCCGGGCAGTCGGCGATGCTGAGCGGCCTGATCACCGGCCTGGGGTCGCTGATTGCCCTCATCATGGGGCTGGGCGCCATATTTGGGGCCCTGAACACGATGTATACGGCTGTATCTGCCCGCACGGTCGAGATTGCGACCCTGCGCGCCTTGGGGTTCAATAGCGGCCCGGTCATTTTCTCCGTGCTCAGCGAGTCGCTATTGCTGGCGCTGATCGGGGGTGCCATCGGTGCGGGCCTGGCCTGGCTTGGATTCGACGGCATTCACGCGGCGACCATCAATTTCGCCAGTTTCAGCCAGGTGACGTTCGCCTTCGAGGTGACGCCGGGGCTGCTGGTCGCCGGGATCGTCTTCGCGCTGTTCATCGGCGTGGTTGGGGGTTTGTTTCCGGCCATCCGGGCTGCGAGGCAGCCGATCGCGCATGCGCTGAGGGAAATGTAGTGGCCTGTGCGCGCGGTTGTACGATCAGTCTCTGAAATCCGGGATAAGAGTCATTGAGGGTCTCACTTGCCATTCTTGTGTCCGTGCTCATTCCGGTCGCCGGTTACGGGCAGCATTGCCCCGTGAATCTGACCCGGGTGCCGGCCGACATCCCGGTGCCCAATGCGCAGGCCAATGCCTCGACCTTTCAGCAGTTCAGCTGGGACAGCTTCCTCGGCCTGAATGCCGCTGAAGTGGGCGGCCCGCCCGCCAACGTTCCGGCGCAGGATCCGCTGTGGCGCGAATGGTCCTCTACCGTGGACATGCTGTCGTGCCAGGGCAGCCCGAGAGCGGCGGGCTGTGACTGCCCGGAAGGTGATTGCACCCGGTCCGGCTCGCGGTTCTACCCGACGGCATGCCGAGCCATTCCGGGCTTCGATGATCACCGCGTACTGCAACAGCGCGGGCGCTTCGACAATTCGTTCCTGGAGGCTGACGTCGCCGGCTTGACCAATTCGCCCGTGATCGACCGGTTTGGTGAATTCCTGCGCTACGAGATCCTGGTCAGCCCCGTGACCTACGACAACGTCGTCGAAGCTGGCTTGTGGGACCAGGACACGCTGGACGCCAACAGCGAGGATTTGGTGTTTAGCTGCGGCCTGCCCGAATACAGCGGGGGCGACCCCGGCGACCCGGCGATGGGCGACATCGTGCTCAAGGTGGCGTGGATGGATGTCGCTGGCGAGGCCGGTGCGGCGCTAAACCTCAACCACTATTACACCGAGTCATTGCTGATCTACACGCCGGCTTACCGCGCGAGCGACGGCGTGGAGCGCTGTGAGCTGAAAAACATGGCCATGGTTGGCATGCACATCGCTCACAAGACACTGCGCCAGCCGAACTGGATCTGGTCGACCTTCGAGCATCGCGACACGGCGCCCAACTGCACCGAGCTGGTCCCGGGCCCGGGCATTATCGACACCAACATGAGTTGTCCGGATTCGGTTTCCCGGGAGTTCGACCTCAACGGTACACGATGCAATGGCGACGATCCTGCCTGCGCCGCCTGTAATGTCACGCCAGCGAGCAATGACCCCTCGGTGATCTGCCGCAACCCCACCACGCCGGACCTGGAAGGCTGGTGCCTGGATCAGCCGCCCGCTGCTGTCGAAGGCATTTCCAGGTTGTGTCGCCATGTCGCGGTCGAACCGCCCATCATCGACGTTGTGCCCGCGCCCATTCCGAACCCGCTGCCGGACCACTATCCGCAGGCGGCGGCCTGGAACCAGGCCTGCGCCAACGAACTGGTGCTCAACGACCACGACCCGTGGTCGCACTACATGCTGATCTCCGGGCAATGGCTGAACGCCGATGCACTGCCGCCCGAGCCGCCCGAGGGCCTGAGTTGCGAGACGGTGGCCGACGAGGTGTTTTTCGGCATCGTCGATTTCGCCGCCATCGAACCCAAAGTGCCTACCAACGGCGGAGACATGCGCCCCTTCCTCGGCAACATCACGATGGAGTCTTATGGCAAGTCGAACTGCGTTGGCTGCCATGCGCGCGGTCAGATCGAGACTTCCGGGGGAGATTCGTACAACTCCGACTTCATGTTCTTCCCCTCGATCCAGGTGGCACGCCAGGAAAGCAATTTCATGACCTACATGGCCCTGGATCCGGTCTCGGCCTGCCGGGCGCCGGAAGACCCGGCGGTGTTTACATTCGATTTTTCAGGCGCGGTGGCCAACGCCAGGGTGGTCGAGCAGTCGGTGGAGCTGTTGCTCGGTATCGAGATTTCGCAAAGCCTGCCGGTTCCGGTGGTTACGGCGTCGGACGCCATCACTCACGGCCAACCGTGGTTGCATGCGGGCGAGCCCATTGCCCTGGCGCCTGACGACGGCTGTGAGCCCGGCGCCTGCCAGGTCGACCTGACCTATCCACCGTCTTTCGGCAAGCGCTGGGCCCAGTACCATTCTGTCCCCAACCTCGTCATCAACCCGGACGAAAGCGCGTTTGCCGCCCACCTCACCGTTGCTTTTGAAGGTCTGCGCTGCGTTGACGTCAACCCGCTGGATCTGCGCCTGTGGCTGGGCGACAACTCGCAGTTCGTTTACGCTAACCAGGTCGACGGCGATTATCTCGACCTCACGTTGTACCTGCTGCCCCTTCCACCGCCGCCCGAGGCCAAGCTGCCCGCCATTCCGGCCACCAATCGCCTCGCACTGCTGATACTGATTCTCGCGGTTGCCGCGGTCGGCCTGCGGCAGGCTCAGCGATTCTAGATCCTGGCGGGCCTCGCTATAACGCTTCCATCGGTCGGCAGTGGTTTATAAACTCAGGGAATGCAATTCAAACTCAACCCGCAAAGCGACCTGGTGTCGCTTTTCCCAACGCCCCTCGCCCGCTTTCAGCTCCCCAATGCGAGTGCCATCAATGCCGGGCTGGAAAAAGCAATACTCGAGCGCGAGCAGCGCGACACCGGCGGCAAGCGCTCCAACATCGGCGGTTTTCAGTCCAGCGACAACCTGATCGACTGGCCGGAGCCCGAGGTAAAGGAACTGGTGGATTCCATGCGCTGCGCGGTGCTCAACATGGTCAGCATCATCACCCGCATGACCACGTTCGAGGCGGCTGTGAGCCTGGTGGCCTGGGCCAACGTCAATCGCAGCGGGGCCTTCAACCAGGTCCACACCCACCCGCACAATCACTGGTCCGGCGTCTACTACGTGGTTCCGGGCGAGTTTGACGGCAACGACGTATCGCATCCGGGGGCGCTGCAGATTCATGACCCGCGTGAGCGCGCTGACATGTACATGCACCCGAGCGCGCCGTTCGGAAAACCGTACCGGGTAGAGCCGCTTGCCGGCCTGATGGTGCTGTTTCCCTCGTGGCTGGGCCACAGCGTCAACGTCTTTCAATCCGACACCACGCGCATTTCGATCGCCTTCAATGCGCAGGTTCTCAACTTCAAACCACAATGAACCTGTGCTGGCTGATTGAAAGAAGCGCCATGATCAATGGCAAGGCCGTTGCGGTGGTCGATGGCGACATCCGCAACGACTGGCGCGAGACCCGTGAGCGCATTGCCCGCCTGGCGGCAGGCCTGAGATCGCTGGGCTGCAAGGAAGGCGACCGCGTCGCGGTGCTTGGCCTGAATTCCCACCGTTATTTCGAGTCACTGTTCGCCATCCCCTGGGCCGGCGGGGTGATGGTGCCGATCAATATCCGCCTGGCGGCGCCGGAGATGGCGCATTGCATCAACGATTCCGGCACCTCCATCCTGTGCGTCGACCGGGCCTTCCTGCCGGCGTTGGCGGCCATGGACGGAAAAATCGAGGGCGTGCGAGAGCTGGTGTTCATGGACGAGGGTGAGCCGCCGGACGGCTTGACGGGATACGAGTCATTGTTCGCCAATCACGAAGCTCGGCCCCCGGTCGAGCGCAGCCCGGAAGACCTTTCCGGGCTGTATTACACCGGCGGAACCACTGGGCTGTCCAAGGGCGTCATGCTGTCGCACGCCAACCAGGTGACCAATGCGCTGCAGTCCCGCATGGGTTTCATGATGGATGTGCGCACCACCTACCTCAATGTGGCGCCGATGTTCCATGCGGCCAACATGATCGGCATGCTCAATGCCACCATGGCGGCCGCCCGGCATGTGTTTATTCCTGCGTTCGACCCCGAAGCGGTGCTGCGGATCATCGAACAGGAAAAGATCACCCACTCGGTGATGGTGCCGACCATGATCAACATGCTGGTGCACCACCCACGCTTCGATGAATTCGATGCCTCCAGCTTCGAATGCCTGCTCTATGGCGGCTCGCCCATGGCCGAGGCAGTGATCAGGAAAGTCATGGAACGCCTGCCCGGTTTGCGCACCGTGCAGGGCTACGGCCTGACTGAAACCAGCCCGATCCTGACGCTGCTGGATCCCGAGTACCACACTTTTGACGGTCCGCTGGCCGGCAAGACCCGGTCGGCCGGGCAGGTGGTCGCCGGCACCGACCTCAGGATCCTGGATGAGGAGGGCAATGAATGTGCGCCGGGGCAGGTCGGCGAAGTCTGTGCCCGCGGGCCTAACATCATGCAGGGCTACTGGGGACAGCCCGAGCAAACCGCCGAAGCGATTCGTGACGGCTGGTTCCATACCGGCGATGGCGGCTATCTCGACCAAGACGGCTTCCTGTTCATTTCCGACCGCATCAAGGACATGATCGTCTCGGGCGGCGAGAACGTGTATTCCATCGAGGTCGAGAATGCTTTGTTCCAGCACCCGGCGGTGGCCGCCTGCGCGGTGATCGGTATTCCGTCGGAAAAGTGGGGCGAAGAAGTCCATGCCGTCGTGATTCTCGAGGAAGGACACCAGGCCAGCGACGAGGAACTGATTCGGCATTGTCATGAACTGATTGCGGGCTACAAATGCCCCCGCAGCATCACGTTTCGTAATGAGCCGCTGCCGCTGTCCGGTGCCGGTAAAGTCCTCAAGCGCGAATTGCGCGCACCCTTCTGGGAGGGCTGCGATCGCCGGGTCGGGTAAACCGGCCCCAATCGGCTATCCTTGATCCGATGGCCAGCAAACACCCCGAACAGGAGCCCCAGCGGGAAAGCGGATTTTTCGCCGAGTTGCGTAAGCGCAAAGTGGTCCAGGCGGCAGCCATCTACGGCGCCGTGGCCTGGGGCGTCACCGAAGTCGTGGTCACCATCGTCGAGCAGTTGTTCCTGCCGCAGTGGGTCTCGACCCTCGCCGTCATCTTCTTCGTCGTAGGTTTTCCGGTGGCGATGTTCCTGGCCTGGACGTTCGACATCACTTCTGAAGGCATTCGCCGCACCGACATCAAGAGCAAGCGCGGAACGGCCAGCATCTTTGCATCCCTGGTGTTGCTGATAGCAGGTACAGCCGGTTTGTTCTTTCTCATCAAGCCCTCACTGGATATTCGCGAGGACGGCCAGGCTGCGGCGGTTGGTGTCGAGCCCAACAGCCTGGCGGTCATGCCGTTCGTCAACGCCAGCGCAAGGCCCGAGGACGCCTACCTTGCCGATGGCCTGGGCGACGAATTGCGTGACCAACTTGCGCGGGTGTCCGGCCTGAGCATCGCAGCCCGGTCGTCTTCGGTCGCCGCCGTGGAGCAGGGGATGGACGCCACAACTGCGGCTGAGCGTTTGGGGGTGGCTCATCTCGTCGAAGGCAGTTTGCGCAGGCAGGGCAACATCCTGACGGTTTCGGTGCACCTGATCGATGGGCGTAAAGGACTGGCGCGCTGGAGTCAGCAATTTCAGCGCGGGCCGCAGGAGTTGCTGAATGTGCAACAGGCGATCGCCGAGGCGGTGGTCGCCAATGTGCTTCCCGATGTCGAGGCTGCGGTCGCTGAACCTTCCACGCGTAACCCGACCGCGAATGAATACATGTTGCAAGCCCGTCACCTGGAGCAGCAGGTGCGCGATCGCGCGGACGTGGACAGCGCAACCCTGCTGGAGGCCGTCCGGCTCTATCGGAAAGCCACTGAAGCCGACCCGACATCGGCGCTGGCGTTCAGCCGCCTGGCCGGAGCCCTGATGTACCTGGGTGACCTCGAAGCCGCCGAAGCGCCAATCTTCAAGGCCCTCTCGCTCGCGCCCGGCCTCTCGGAGGTCCAGAACACCCTGGGTGAGTTTCACTGGGCGCGCGGCTTGAAAAGCGAAGCGGGCAACGCCTGGGCGCGCGCGATCGAAATCGACCCCAATAACCCGGATGCATTGTCAAACTTTGGTACCTGGTATTGGTTCGAGCTCGCGGAAGAGGGCGTTATCGAGCCGTTCCGGCGCGCGCTCGAGCTGGACCCGCTCTCCCTGGAGCGCCACGCTGCCCTGGGCTCCATTTCAGCCCTGGAAGGACATTCGAATGAGGCGCGCGAGGTGATCGCCAACATCGAGCAATCGTTCGTCGGGGCGGCCGCGTTTCGCGTCATCGCCGAGCTTTATGACTTTCTCGGCGAAGTCGACAATTCGATCGCGTGGACCATCAGGGCGCGTGACCTGGAGCCCGACGATCCGGGACATGTGCAGAAGCTGGCCGAGTACTACGCTGACATCGGCGATTCAGAAACAGCCGTGAGGCTCGATCCCAACGGTATCGGCGTCCTGTTCAAGTTGCGAATGTTTGCCGAGATGATCGATGTGGCCGAGTTCGCCATGATCGACGAGCCGGGCAGCTTGCGCATCCGCTCGCTTTTGGCCACGGCGTATAACGCCATAGGGGAGCACGAATCCGCGATCTACGTGCTCAAGGACACCGGACTGCCCGATCTGGTGTTGGACGGCTGGCGAAACACCATTGAGATGGACGGCTTCCATGCCCTTCAAGATGCGCTCTATGCCACAGGGGAAAGCGAACTCAGCCACCAGTTGGCCCACTTCAAGATTTATGAGATGGGATATACCGAAGGCGACGACTGGTGGCTGACCATCAACCAGGCCTGTGAGCGCGCCATGCTCGGCGAAGACGATGAAGCAAGAAGGTCACTGGAGAGAGCACAGCAAGGCCCGCGCCTGCCGTGGGATCCGATCCTGAAAGACCGGCCCTGTTTCGAACGGTTTTCGGACGACCCCGTATACATCGAAACGGTCAGGTATTTCGACGGGCTTCGGGCAGATTTGCGCCAGCGCCTGCCGGACACGCTGGCCGAATTCGGGGTCGAGCTCTAATCAGTCGTTGCCGAAATAGCGCGTTACAGCGATGGAAAACGCATTTTCAACTTTGGTGGTTTGTTCTTCCCAAACGGATTGGAAATAGGTTCCGGACAGCTGATATCGCTCGTTGATGAAGTAGTCGAAACCAATACCGACATTCAGGATGCGATGTCTGAGCAGGCGGTCGTGTTGCCACCATTCCTCGGTGTCCCAGCCGACGGGATAGGTGAAAGGATTACCAAAGTCATAGTCGATTAAAAGCCCGTCCACGAGGTACTTCGAAGACAGAAAGACATCTATCGAAAGATTCGGCTTGAACCAGTAGCCGGCGGACAAATAGGCCAGCCAGTAGTTGACGTTCTGGTCCAGCGGTTCCTCAGAAAACACGTAGGCGAGATTTCCGCGGAAATGCCAGTCCGAAAAATACGGAATGAAACCAACATCCACGCCGACCGGGATATTCCACAGGTTCAGTCCGATTGCGGCCTTGGCGTAAAAAGGGTAATTCGTAGACGGAAAGGCATAGCCGACATAAGGCGATACGGTCCAGGCCGGCCCATCCACGGCCTTGTACATGATGCCGAAGGAGAGATCCTGTAAGTCGCCGTGATATTCGCCGTCGTCCCAGAAGCGCTGGTCCGGCGGAACGAAATTGATCCAGTAGGCGGCGGTTGGGTCGTGTGGATCGCCGGGGCCGGTGCCAAAGTCCAGGTCGCCGGGACTAAAGCGCTTTCGCACGTAGGGAAGTGCGGCGTAAACGGTCCAGCGTTCGGATAGCGCATAGTCGCCGGAAAGCAGGGCAACGTGGGAATCCGTGGTCCAGTAGTCGGCCACGAAGGAGTCGGCTTCGTACGCCCCGGTACCGATGTACTGGTATTCAACGCGCAGGCTGGCATCGCCTCGCTGCTGCCCCTGGGCTGCGGAAGGAATTGGGAAGGGAACCAGCAACAACGCAAGCCAAAGACCTGCCACCTGCTCAGGTAGCAGATTTCGGATGGCCACGACCATCGCCTCAGTTCGCGACCCGACCGCGAGGCGAAGTCACGATCAGGCTTTGCTTTTTAACGTCTTGTGGATCGCCTTGAGATAGTTCTTGATCTCGTCGCGGTCGGCGACCATCACCTGGTCGTAGTTCTGCTCGGCGATTTTCTCCTCATCGCGGTTGAGCGCCACGGGAAGGTACGTTGTCGAAACGTTTCCAACCGACGATTCGATCGCGTTAGCGTCGCCATAGGTGGCGATCACGACGTCGTACTTGCCTGAGCTCATTTCAAGCGACAGGTCCAGTTCACTGTCGACATACTCGACAGTGTG
>JBFHEJ010000051.1:0-11026 GCA_041584255.1 Lysobacterales bacterium | reverse complement strand
GCAAAAACAGCTCGATGGCGCTCAGTTCGGCCTCTTCGTACTCGGTGGCAAAATCGGTGCCCAGGCCTGCGATTCGCCCCGCTGCATCGATGGCCTCCTGTAATGTTCCGGTATGGTCTACCAGTCCCCGTTCCAGGGCCTGTGAACCGCTCCACACCCGCCCCTGCGCAACCGAGCGGACTGCCTCAGCATCCATGTTGCGGGCTTCGGCCACGATCGCGATGAACTCCTCGTAAGTGCGACGCACGGTGGTTTGGTAGATTTTCTCGAGTTCGGGCTGCATCGGCTGAGAAATATCGAACTGCCCGGCAAGCGAGGTCGTCCCTACACCGTCGGTGCGCACCCCGATGCGTTCGAGCGAGCGGTGCAGCCGCGGCGCCAGGCCATATACGCCGATCGAACCGGTGATGCTGGTCGGGCTGGCCCATACCTCGTCGGCCGCCATCGAGATCCAGTATCCGCCCGACGCCGCGACGCTGCCCATCGAAATTACGACCGTCTTGCCGGCATCCCGAAGCGCCTGCAGCTCGCTGCGTATTTTTTCGGACGCGAATGCGTCTCCACCCGGGCTGTCGACCCGCAGGACCACCGCCGCCACATCCGAGCGACGGCTGATGTCCCGAAGCCTCGCGACGGTCGATTCCGAGGCGATATAGCCGTATTCCATGTTTCCCTGGACGATTTCTCCCTGGGCAACAACGACGGCCACTTTTTGCCCGTTCTTCGGACGTTTCTCGAGGCTGGTTGCCAGCAGGTAGTCGTCAACTCCCACATGGCGATAGCCGGCGCCGTCCTGTTCCGGTGCGCTCATGGTGGCGAGTTGCTGGTAAGCTGCCGAGGTTCCGATGAGCTGATCCACCAGCCCCATATCGATCGCCAACGCGGCGAAATCGCCGCCTGCCTCTTCCAGGCGCTGGGCAAACTCATCGGCCGCCACACGCAGCTCTTCCAGCGGCAGCCCACGATGCCGGGATACACCTTCCAGATACTGCTGCCAAAGGCTGCTCAGCCAGTAAAGGTTCGCCTCGCGCGCCTGCGGTGACATGTCGTCACGCACCCAGGGCTCACCGGCCGACTTGTAATCGCCGACGCGAAACAGGTTGACTTCGACCGACAGCTTTTCTAGCACCTCCCGGTAATATTGCCGGTACACGGCGTAGCCATCGAGCCAAACCAGGCCTTCCGGATTGAGCCACACTTCATCGGCCAGAGCCGCGAGGTAGTACTGGTGCTGGCCGAGGATGTCGCCGATCGCAATCACCGGCTTGCCGGACTGGCTAAACTCGCGCACTGCGCCCTCGATTTCCTGCAGGGCGGCCAGGCCAATGCCCCACATGCGCGAGGGATCGATCACCAGCACGCTGATCCTGGCATCATCCTTTGCCCGCCGAACAGCGGCTACGAGATCGCGCAACCGGGTTTCCATCACCTGGCCTTCGGTGGCTTTCTGAAGCGCGTGGTCGAGTGGCGTGCCGGTGTACTCCTCGACCACCCGACCAGAAGGCTGTAGCAAGAGCGCGGTATTCTGCTTGATGACCAGGGACTCCCCGCCCGCCAACAAGGCCCCCACGATGAGGAATACGATGAAAAAGAAAACGAGGTTGAGGAAGACGATCCTGGCACCGTTGATGAAGCGCCAAAGCCCCGCAAAAAAACGGCCAACAGGAGAGCGTTCCGTGGTCATACCCGGTCCTTGGTCAAAGAAAAAAATCAGCTTGTCATTGTATGACAATGCATGGCGACTGCGAAAAGTCATATAAGGCGTCTCACGCCCATCGGCATTCAGCAGGCTCTTCTTTCGCCTTGCGGCGAAAACCGTTCCTGCTTTATCGCCTGCGCTTCCCTGCACCACGCGCGACGGCTTCGCCAAAATTGAGTCGAAATCGCCAACCCCGGGCAGGATCACCGGCCAGTGGCTTGGCCAACACCATGATTACAAAGAGAAAAATATCGTGGCATGAATCCTGCATCACCTCTGGGGACCAAGACACCCAAGGAGATGAATCAATGGGAGCGATTTCAAGACTGCGGTACGTCATCGCCGCCAATGTCAACGCCCTGCTGGAAAAAGCCGAAGACCCGGAAAAGCTGCTGCGCGCACTGATCCGGGAAATGGAGGACGCCAGTGAAGATGCGCGGGTTGCGTGTGCCGACTTGCTGGCGGAACAGCAACACCTCGAGCGCATCGAGCGGCAGATCAGCGCGGAAGTCGACGACTGGCAGCACCGTGCCGAACGGGCGGTTGCGGAAGGTCGCGACGACCTCGCGCGGGCAGCGCTGACGGGGCGTCAGAACGCCAGCCGACGGCTCGACGCTGTGAAAAGTGACCAGGCCGAGGTTCGCGACCGCGTCGGCCAGATGGAACAGGATATGGTGACGCTCAAGGGAAAGCTGGCGGACGCAAAAATCAGGCTGAAAACCCTTCAGCCCGTCAGGAAACCGGGCGCCAGCGCGCCACATCCTCGCGAAAACGCCTCGCCGACCGAGCGCAAGGTGCGACGCGCCATGGCGCGATTCGACCGCCTGCAGGCTCAGGTGGAAAGTCTCGAAGCACGTGTTCGCTCCTACGAGGTTGGCGGCACAGCGACTCCAGTGTGGACAGAATCCTCACAAGAAGATCCGCTGGTCGAAGAGGAATTGACGCAACTCAAAGCCAGGCTTCAAAAACAGTCCTCGCGCGAGCCGCAGGAGCAAGCGGACCCTCCCTCCGCGTAAAAGGCTCACGCAGTGCGAACCTGAACGGACCGCCGTGGTCGGATGGATCAGAATCTGCTCAACATGCTGACCACCACGGAGGCACACGTGTCGCGCGAAAAAGCCGTCAAATCGACCATGGCAATCGCCTTGGGTTTTCTGTTCGCCGGGGTACTGATGGCCTGCAAGACTGAGTCCGTGCCCCAGGTTACCCAATCAAAAGTCGAGCCTGCGGCAGACCCAGGCCGGAATGAACCTGCAGGAACCGAGTCCGAATCGGCTGCGGCGCCCATGGGCGGGGAGTGGCGGCTGGTCGCCATCGACCGCCGTGAGCTGAGTTCCGGCGGAACGCCTACGGTCGTGTTCAGCAAGGAAGGTGAATGCTGGGGCAATACCGGAATCAACGAGTTCCGCACGACATTCACACTGGAAGGGCTCAAGTACGGCCGCCTCAAGGTCAGCAACGCTGCGGTTACACGCAAAGCGGGGCCGCCGGAGGCCATGGCGCTGGAAAGACTCTTCCTGGAACGGCTGGAGAGCGCCAGGTCTTTTGAAATCAAGGGCGACTTGCTGTACCTGAATTCAGGCGAAAATCAAAACCTCACGCTGGAGCGCGTCTACCAGTAGGGCGCGAGTTCGCCGTCGCCTTGATGAAGCGACGGCTGGTGAAGCCAAAACGCGTCGTGAGTAGCACCGCGGCCACGGTCAGGCCCACGATCATCCCGATCCACATGCCTGCGGGCCCCAGCCCGGCGTTGAATGTCAGGTAGTAGCCCAGCGTCAGGCCGACAAGCCAATAAGCGACGATGTTGAACAGCATCGGCACGCGCGTGTCCTTGTAGCCGCGCAGGCAGCCCGCGGAACAGATTTGCAGGCTGTCGGATAGCTGGAATATCGCTGCGAAAAACAATAATTGCACGGCCAGCGCCGTAACCGCGGGATCGTCGGTGTACATGGCGACGATCAGTTCGGGCACGGAGAAAATGACGCTGGCGCTAATGGTTGCAATCGCCACCGCGATTCCCAACCCCACGACTCCCGCATAGCGCGCCGCCATGGGGTCCCCGCGGCCGAGGGCGTTGCCGATTCGCACCGTCACTGCCGAGCCCAGGCCCAGTGGAATCATGAAGATGAGCGCTGCAAAATTGATAGCAACGAGGTGGGCCGCCGAAGGCACAGGGCCCAGACGGGCAATCAGTAATGCTGCTGCCACGAACAGGCTTCCCTCTACGAAAATCGTCACGCCGATGGGCAATCCGAGCTTGAGCAACTCGGAGATTTTGCGGAAATCCGGCGGTTCGGGCGTGCGAAAAAGCCCGAACCCGTGAAAATGCCGGTGACGACGAAGATACAAGACAAGCATCAGTAGTTGCAGCCATAAGATGATCGCGGTCGCCAGGCCACAGCCGACCGTGCCGAGCGCGGGAAAACCCAGCTTGCCGAACATGAGCACGTAATTGAGCGGGATGTTCAGCACAGCGCCGAGCAGGCCGTAAAACATCGTCGGACGTGTATGGCCGCTGCCTTCGCTAAAAAACCGCAGGAGGAAGACCAGGCATATGGCCGGAACGCCCCAGGCCATTGCCCGCAGGTAACCCTGTGCAACCGGGATGATCGCCGGATCGACGCCGATCAACGACAGCAGCCGGCCACTCAAGACCATCACCAGGATAAATGGCACGCACAGACCAAAGGCGACGTAAAGCGCCTGCCGGGTTTGCGCGCCCGCCTCCTCACGCCGGTCAGCGCCGTCAAGATGGGCGACGGTCGGCTGAATCGCCATCAAGGCGCCGATCACCAGCATCAACATGGCCGACCAGAGCGCCCCCCCTGTGCCGAGGCCAGCGAGCGCGAGGTCACGCTCGGGCAGGCGGCCGGCCATCACGGTGTCGATAAAGTTCATGCCGAATACGCCGAGCTGCCCGATAATCACGGGCATGGCCAGCTGCAGAGTACGGCGAACTTCCGCGAGGTGTTTTGGCGCTGAGGTTATAATGGCTGTCTCCCCTTAGGGCACAGGGTCGTGCGGGGCGCAGACCGGGCATTCTACCTGAGAGGAATCGCGATATGACTCTGACGGCTTTCGTCACCGGTGCCACCGGATTCGTTGGATCGAACCTCGTCCGCGAACTGGACAAACAGGGATGGAAAACCACCGCGCTCGTTCGACCCACTTCACCGCTCGAGGAAATCAGTGATCTGAGGCTGGAGCTGCGCCAGGGGGATATCGTTGAAGCCGATTCCGTAACCCGGGCCATGCCCCCAAATGTCGACGCTGTGTTCCACGTCGCAGCAAGCACCAATGTCTGGGCCGAAAACAACGATGAGCAGGACAGGATCAATATCGACGGCACGCGCCACGTGGTGGATGCTGCGGTGGCTGCAGGCGCAAAGCGTTTCGTCCTGACTTCCAGTTACACCACCTGGGGCTTCCAGGACAAAATCATCAACGAGAACACCCCGCGCTCCAGGGACAGCGACTGGATCAACTATGTGCGCAGCAAGAGGATATCTGAAGACGTGGTCAAGGCAGCGATTGCGGAGCATGAGCTCGACGCAGTGATTCTCAATCCAGCGCACATCCTGGGACCGGGTGATCGCCACAACTGGTCCCAAATGGTACGCATGGTCGCCACCGATTCGCTGCCGGGAATTCCACCGGGAGGCGGATCATTTGCCGATGTCCGCGAGGTCGCCAAGGCTCACATCGCAGCCTTTCATTTGGGTGAATCGGGCACGCACTACTTGCTCGGCGGCGACGACTACAGCTTCGCCGAAGTGATAAGACTCATCGGTGAGATTCTCGGCAAGAAGGTTCCCGAGCGCATCACCCCGGCCTGGCTCTTGCGCACCATCGCCCACGCCGGCGCCGCCATTGCATCCATTACCCAAAAACCACCAAAAATCACTCCGGAATCCGCGGTCATGGTTTGCCACCGCTCGTGCTGTGACTCGACCCGGGCCAGGGCGGTGCTGGGCTACCGGCACGTCCCCATCAGGATCATGCTGGAGGACACCATCCACTGGATGCGCAAGGCCAACCTGCTGCAGTGACCGAAGACCAGACACCAGCCGCTAACCCCCCCAGAGGGTTGACCATCAAACCCAGTCGGCTGGCCGGCTCGGAGCACTGTCCCAACTGCGGAACGCAGCTCCAGGGGCCGTTCTGCCACTACTGTGGACAGCCGGACAAGCGTCTGCTGCGATTTTTCCCGGTTCTCGTCCGCGAATTTTTCGAGGACTTTCTCGAGCTCGATTCACGCTTCACCCGCACCATGAAGCCGTTGCTTTTCAAGCCTGGCCGACTGACCCGGGATTACCTCGACGGACGCCGGTTCAGATACACGCCGCCAATGCGGCTGTTTATCTTTTCCAGCATGTTGTTTTTCATCCTGGCGGCCACGCTGGCGAGCAACGCAATCGAAGTGGGAGAAGTCCGCTTTGCCGGCAACGATGAATTCAACGTCGAAACACTTGTCGACAGTCAGGACCTGTCGGGTCTTAGCGAGGAGGATTTAGCAGAAATACAGCGGGAAATCGAGAAGCAAACGGCGTTGGCCGAAAAGGCCTGGGAGCAGGCCCAGGCCAGCCCGGAACCGGACGCCCCGGTTGGCACCCAGAAGGACGATTTCTCGATCAGGTTCAACGACGAGGAATGGGATCGCGAGACGAACCCGCTCATCATTCCCGGCATGCCCGATTCATTCAACGAATGGATCAACGACGAAATCGAAAAGTCACCGCAAAAAGCCGAGGAAATCGAGAAGAATCCGAACCTCATCGTCGACAAAATTTTCGAACTGCTGCCCGCGACCATGTTCATCATGCTTCCGATCGTCGCCCTGCTGTTCAAGTTCTGGTACCTGTTCGCCCGCAAGTACTACGTCGAACATCTGATACACGCCCTGCACAACCACGCTTTCCTGTTCGTGGTGTTAACGATCACGCTGTTGAACAACGCGCTGATCCAGTGGCAGGATCCGGACGCAACGAGCGCCCTGTGGCAAAACCTGACATGGCTGAATACCGCCATCTACATCTGGATACCAATCTACCTGCTGATCTCGCTCAAGACGGTGTACCGGCAGGGTTGGGTACTGACCATCGGCAAGTACATCGTGATTGGAATCTGCTACTTCGTGCTGCTGACCTTCATCACGACCATCGTGGCCCTGCTCGGCTTCGTACTGCTGTGAACCGGGCCCGACCTCAGCTCGCCGAAGCGAATCGCTTTTCGAGGTAGGCATACACGGCGCGCAAACCCAGCGCTTCACCGCCTTCCGGCCGGCCCGGACGACTGCCCTGGTTCCAGGCGAAGGTGTCGATGTGGGCCCAGCTGTCCTTGCTTTCGACAAAGTGCTCCAGAAAAAGCGCCGCCGTGATGCACCCGCCGTAGGAAGAACTCGCATTGTTGCAAATGTCCGCCACTTTGCTCTCGATCAGGCGGTTATAGGGCTGCCATAACGGCAGGGTCCACAACGGATCCTCGCAGGCGTCACCGGCTCGCTGAATGCCGGTGGAAAGCTCGGCATCGTTGCTGAACAGCGGCGGCAGATCAGTGCCCATGGCAATCCGCGCGGCACCGGTCAACGTTGCGAAATCGATGATGAGCTCCGGATTCTGCTCGCTGGCGTAAGCAAGCGCGTCGGCCAGGATCACGCGCCCCTCAGCGTCCGTGTTGCCAATTTCGATGGTCAGTCCCTTGCGCGTGGGGATGACGTCCCCCGGCCGGTAGGCGTTGCCGGAGACCGAGTTTTCAACGGCTGGGATCAACAGCTTCAGGCGCACCGGCAGGCGATGTTGCAGGACCAGCTGCGCCGTGGCGAGGGCGTGGGCCGCACCCCCCATGTCCTTTTTCATCAGGGCCATGCCCGTGGTGTTCTTGAGATTGAGTCCACCGGTGTCAAAACAGACACCCTTGCCAACCAGCACAAGTAGCGGCGCCCCTTTTTCGCCCCAGCTCAGCTCAATCATTCTTGGCTCGCGCGTCGACGCCCTGCCAACGGCGTGAACCGCCGGAAACCTTTTCTCGAGCAATTTATCACCGCGAATGGCAGTGCATTCCGCGTCGAATCGCTCCGCCACGTTGCGCACGGCATCTTCGAGTTCCACAGGACCGAGATCCTCGGTCGGCGTATTGACCAGGTCACGAACGAGCGCCTGAGCCTCATACAGCGCGCGCACCCTTTTGGCGACATCGTCGTCGAGCTGCAGCTCGCGGGGCTCCTTGCCGTTGCCTTTTTTGTAGCGATTGAAGCTGTAGCTCGCCAGCCCCCAGCCCAGGCTTGCCTGCTCGCGCTCGAACGGGCTCCAGTCGGACTCGAGACGATACGACCCGGGCGGCAGTTTTGACGGCAGCTCGGCGAGTTGATAAAGGCGGCCCTGTTCGGCCATGCCGAACAGGTACTGCCTGACCCCGCCATCCGACCCGCCAAGCGGACAGACCTGGCCAGCGCTGGCCTTGAAGTCATTCGCTTCGACCCAGCGTTTTTCCTCGGCGCCAGCGCGCGCCTTCCACCCCTCCAGCTTGTCGCCATTCATCGGAACAAGCGGAATCGCCTGCCCTGTATTGTTCTTCGCGTATACCATTGAATTTGCGCCCACTAGTCGATGCGGGCGACATAATCTCTCCTATCCCGGCGCAGATGCAACACCAACTGACCGCCAGCCTGCATGATCGCCTCCTGGAATTCCGCCAGGCTGGAGACCCGCGTGCGGTTGACGCCGGTGATGATGTCTCCCGTGCGCAGTCCCTGCCGCATCAGCCGGCTACCCTCCTCGAGTTCCGAAATAAGGATACCGCGAACCCGCTCTGCCCGGACCTTGACCGGCAAGTCTTCGAACAACGCGCCCGCCAGGCGGCGGTCGATTGAACTGCCTTCCAGGCGCCTGAGGGCCTCGACGTCGAGAGAAATCTGACGGTCGCCCCCATCACGCAGGAAGTTCACGTTCACCCGTTTGCCGATGGGAAGCTGACCTTCGATATTGTGGAAATCCTGGGCGTTGGTGACCGGCAGATTCGACAATGAAACGATGACGTCGCCTGGCGCTATTCCGCCTCGTTCCGCCGCCGAGTCCTCGGTGACCTCGGCCACCAGGGCGCCGCCGCGGATGTCGATGCCCAGAGCATCCGCCAAGTCGACCGTAAGATCCTGCACGAACAGCCCAAGTGTGCCGCGGCGGACTTCACCGAATTCCACCAGTTGTTCCATCACGTAACGCGCCATCGACGACGGTATGGCAAAGCCGATGCCGACGTTTCCGCCGCTAGGCGTGAAAATGGCGCTGTTGATTCCAACCAACTCACCGCGGAGGTTGATCAGCGCGCCGCCGGAATTGCCAGGGTTGATCGAGGCGTCGGTCTGGATGAAGTTCTGGTATTCGAGGCCGCGAACGCCGGTGCGCCCGAGAGCACTGACAATCCCCGAGGTAACGGTCTGGCCCAGGCCGAATGGGTTGCCCACAGCGACCACAAAGTCACCGACACGGAGTTCGCCCGAGTCGGCCAGGCGAAGATGTTCGAGGCCATCCGCCTCGATCCGGATAACCGCCAGGTCGGTGTCGGGATCTTTGCCAATGACTTCGGCCGATAAGCTGCGGCCGTCATGCAGAGTGACCGAGATATCGGTAGAGCCGTCGATCACGTGATTGTTCGTAAGAATGTAGCCACGGTCCTTGTCGACGATGACGCCGGAACCGAGGCTGCGCGAAATGCGCTCACGCGCGCGTTCGGGCACATTGAAGAAGTGACGAAAGAACGGATCGTCCAGCAGGGGGCTGCGAACCTGCACGCGGGTTTCGGTGTACACGTTCACGACCGAGGGCGTCACCCGCTGGAGCACAGGCGCAAGCGATGGCAGCGGTTCGCCATCAATCGCGGCCGGGAGGGCGGCGAGTGCCGTTCCACCATGCGCAGACAGCAGAGCACAGGCCATCATCATTGCCCCGAATCCGTGACTTCTTGTTCTGAAAATTCGCACGGTCAACTCCTCATTCAGACCAGTAAGCTATCTGATACGCAGGCTAGGACCGGGTCCCTTCCCAAAGGTTCGGACGTCGGTCGATCGCGGAATGCGTCGGTTTCAGACTTGTCTTCCGGACCTGATCGGGCTAACTAGCCATACGACTGCAACAAGAACACAATATATGGTGGTCGTGGTACTAATTTACCCGGTGCGCCGGGATGCGTTGTTTTCCCGCTGGCGCCGTTGCAGAATGGTTGTGATGAATCTTCAGCAGCAGGTATTGAGAACCGATGTCGCTGGCATGCCGCTCGAGTGGATCGGCTACCAGGAAGCTGTGCGCCTGATCTCGCTCGAGCAGGTGAGCTATTCCCTGGGTCGCAAGGTGTACACCGTGCACGGCGGCATCAACGCCATCTCCGGCTGCCAGAGCATGATCGACGTCAACGCCATCATCGCCACCACCGGCCAGCATCCCCACGAGCACCTGTTCTCCGAACACTACACACCGCCCCTGAGCAATAAGGCGCTGTTCAGGCGCGACCAGTATCTCTGCCTGTATTGTGGCGAACAGTTTCCAAACTTCATGCTGTCGCGCGATCACGTCAAGCCACTCAGCCAGGGCGGACGCGACAAGTGGGTGAACTGCGTGACGGCCTGCAAACGCTGCAACAACTACAAGGCCGGCAGAACTCCGGAACAGGCTGGCCTCCAGTTGTTGGCGATTCCCTTCAAGCCGACCCACGCCGAATACGTTTATCTGCAGGGCCGCAAGATCCTGGCCGACCAGATGGAGTTCCTGCTGGCCCACTTCCCGCGCAATTCCCAGCTCCGTCGGCGCGTCGAAAGCGGCCAGGAACTGCTGACTTAACAGCGCGGGGAGGGGTCCCTGAAGGGGCCGCAGACTCATGAGACAAGTAGCAATACCGCGACCCTTCTTGAAGGTAACCGTGTTTGTGTTAGTTTGGGGGAATGAGTCTGCAGCCTGTCTACCTTGTCGATGCCAGTGTTTACATCTTCCGCGCCTGGTTCTCCCTCCCCGATGAGTTTCTCAACGCCGCCGGTGAGCCAACCAATGCCGTGTACGGCTTTGCCGGCTTTCTCTGCAGCCTGCTCGAGCAGACCCAGGCCCGGCATATTGGCGTCGCCTTCGATGAATCGCTGACCACCAGCTATCGCACCGAGATCTACCCGGAGTACAAGGCCAACCGCGACCCGGCGCCGGAAGAGCTGAAGCGGCAGTTCGCCTGGGCCCGGGGCGTGGCTGAAGCCATGGGCCTCAAGTGCTACGGCGATCCCCGCTTCGAAGCCGACGACATCATCGGCACCCTGACGGAGCATTGGCGGGGCAACGGCCACAACGTCACCGT
>JBFHEJ010000050.1:0-11048 GCA_041584255.1 Lysobacterales bacterium | reverse complement strand
CTCGGATCCGATGAAAAGATCCATCAGGTTATAGCCGCTGTTGTCCTTGATCAGTCCCCGGCCCAATTCCAGTACCTGGCCGTCACCGATGACGACCTGCAGCGCCGCCACCCAGTTACGGGTCATGCCGTAGCGGATCACGCGGTTGCCGCCAGCGTTGGTGGCGATGTTGCCACCGATCTGGCTCGCGCCCGTCGCCGCATAATCGACCGGGTAGTAAAGACCCATCCTGGACGCCTGTTCCTGGAGCTGCGCGGTGACCACGCCCGCCTGGCAGCGGATGGTACTGTCGGGGGCGCTGCAGTCCAGGATTCGCTTCATTCGCTCAAGCGACACCACCACCTCACCCCGGCTGGCGGTGGCGCCGCCACTGAGGCCCGTGCGGCCGCCCGAGGGCACCAGGGCCTGGCGATGTTCATTGGCGAGCAGGACGATGGCCCGGACCTCATCGGTCGTGCCAGGTCGAACCACCGCGACGGGGCTGGGCTCGAACAGATCGCAGCGGTCGCAGCCATAGTGCCGCAGTGATTCCGGGTCGGTCAGGAAGTGCTGTTGGCCAACGATGCGGCGAAGCGCGGAGAGCATGTCTGCGTTTTGTTTCATCGCTGCGCCAGGCTGCGAAGAATGTCGTGACAGCGCCCGTAATAGGCGCTGCCGAACAGGTTGAGGTGGTTGAGCAGGTGGTAGAGCTGGTAGATCGGCAAGCGATCCGGCCAGCCATTCGCCAGCGGAAAGGCCACCTCATATGACTGGTAGAAATCAGCAGAGAAGCCCCCGAACAACCGGGTCATGGCGAGATCGGCCTCACGGTGTCCGAAGTAGACGGCCGGGTCGATCAGGCAGGCCTCGCCATGTTTGTCGACCAGGTAGTTGCCGCTCCACAGGTCGCCGTGCAGCAGGCTTGGCGGCTCGATGGCGGCAGCCAGCAGATTGCCGATAAAGGCCCCGGCCTTGTCCAGCAGCTTTGTGAGGTCGTCACCGTGGCCGTTCTCGGCGGCAAGTTCGGTCTGGAACCGCAGCCGCCGTTCTATGAAGAATTCGGGCCAGTCCTCCCCGCTGCCCTCACCGGTTTTTTTCCAGGCTCCGTGGACCGGCGTATTGGCCTGCGGCGTCGAGCCGATGAAATTGTCGTGGGCAAACCCGCAGAGCGGGGCACGGCAGCGGTGGAGACTGGCAAAACGCCGGCCGAAGTCGGCAAAGAAATCACCTGACTTTTTGCCTTGCTCGATGAACTCCAGCACCAGCGCTTCGGCCGAGACGGCCAGCACCCCGGGGATGCGAATGGCCCTGGCATCCGCCAGCGCCCTCAATCCCTCGGCTTCGCGTTCGAACATGCTTGCACCAACTGCACTGCGCTTGATGAACACGCGTGAACCGTCGCTGAAAGTGGCAACCGCCGCGTCCGCGATGCAGCCGCCGCCCAGCGAAGTGAGCGATACAGGCGCCCCGCGATCAAGTTGGTCAAGAATTGAGGGGTAAGCGCCGCCCATTTTCGATGCCCATGTTGTCACTCAGGGCTGATGGGTCACTAGAGTTGCCTGAGCAGGTTGGCACAGCTGTCCTCGAGAATGTCCAGCACTTTGTGAAAACCGGCCTCTCCGCCGTAATACGGATCCGGCACTTCGTTTATCGCGGGGTCGCTGGAGTAATCGCACATCCGCACCACGCTGGCCGCTCCGCCCGGGTCCGCCGACCGCACGGTGAGGTAAATCTCCTCGTCCATGGTCACGATCAGCTCAAAACTGTGGAAGTCGTTGGTCCGTATCCGCCGGGCCACGCTGTCCAGCCGATAACCGCGTCCCGCGGCAGCCGCCCTCATGCGCGAGTCCGCGGGATTGCCGGCGTGGTAGCTGATGGTGCCGGCGCTGTCGATTTCGAACTCGTCATCACGACCGGCGTCGCTGACGAGCTTGCGGAAAACACCCTCGGCCGCCGGAGAACGACAGATATTGCCCATGCAAACGAACAGTACGGATGGCATGCCCGAAGGCTAACCGATATTGCGCACCAAGGTAAGAATGGCGGTTACGGCAGCGCCGGAGCGGCCGGTGTGCCCAGCTTGTCCTCGCGCCGGCTGGAAGCTTGCGGGTCGCCGAAGGCCCGGCGCAAGGCAAACAGGCGAAACGCGTGCGGCACCAGGAAGAAACTCAGCACCGAGGTCAGCACCGTGCCGCCGGCAATGGCCAGCGCGAACGGCGGCCAGAATCCGCCGCCGGCCAGAATCAGCGGCGTGAAACCACCCAGCGTGGTCAGGGTGGTCGAGCCGATATGCCGGGTGCAGTTCATCACGCCGTCAACGATGGCAGCCACCTCGCCGCGGGCCGCCCCTGCGTCACTTTTGAGTTCGGCCATGATGACGATGGCGGCATTGATGGCGAGGCCCATCAAACCCATCAGGCCCACGATCACCTGGAAACCGAACGGATAGCCGAAGGCCCATACACACAGCAGACCCGGTCCCGCCGAAAGTCCGGCAACGGCGAAAACGATCAGGCTCAGGCGGAAGGAATTGAAGCTGATGACCACGGTCAACACCAGCAGCACGACGATCAGGCCAATGTTGGCCATCAGGTTGCCCACGGCATTGTCTCGCTCGGCGCCCTCACCGCCGAATTCCAGCCGATATCCAGGCGGCAGAAGCGGGCCCTCGGCGGCGAGTGCGGTTTCAATGCGTTGCTGCACGACGGCCGGCAAAATGTCGGCGCGAAGGAAGATCTCGACGGTGTTGATGCGCTGGCCCTGGCGCCGAGGGATGGCGCCGGCAGATGGTTGGTAAACGATTTCACCGAGGCTGGGCAGGCTGACCACGCGTTGCTCGCCCCTGCCGGCAAGATGCAGCCGGTTGAGTGCCTCTGGTGATGTCCTGTCGCCTTCACCAATGCGCAGGCGAACCGGCAACTCTTCCGTGGCTTCGATGATGGAGCCGCCTTCGACGCCGTCGAGCACCGCCTGCAGCTGTTCGGCGAGCTGCACCGGCGCGAGGCCGGCGCGACGCACCTGGTTTTCGTCGACGACCAGTCGTGCCTTGGGCCGGCCCTTGGACAACGTTGCCCGGACATGGGTGACGTCCTCGGTCATCAGCGCCAGGCGCCTGACCTCGTCGCCAATGGCGGCGAGCGTATCGAGATTTGGTCCGTAAATCCGTACTTCCACGGGCGCGTGGAACGGCGGACCCTGTTCCAGTTTGCGAACCAGGATCTGCGCTTCCGGAAACTCGGCGTCCAGCCGCTGTTGCAGCTTGGGAATGGCCCGGTTGGCCGCCTCGAAGTCGGAGGTCGTCACCATGGCCTGGGCAAAGTTGGGCGTTTCGTCGTTGCTTTGAATGAGGTTGTAATAAAACGGCGGCGCGCTGCCACCGAGGAACCACTCAACGCTCTCAATCCCGGCTTCGGTTTCGATCCTGGGGGACACCCGTGCCACGAGGTCGCGGGTTGCCGCGATTCCCGCTGCCGGCTCGAGGTAGAACTCGACATTGAACATGTCGCGATCCGAGGGCGGGAAGAATTGTTCGGGCATTTGGCTGGCGACGGTGAAACCGAGCGCGGGGATTGCCAGGGCCAAAGCGATGCTGGTGCGTGGCCGCCGCAGGCTGAGGGCCAAGAGCCGGGAAAAACCATCCGACAGCTTCGGCAGGCACAAGCCGGTATGCGTATCGGCTGCGCGCAGGAATCGCCCGGCAAGGGCCGCGATGATGGTGTGCGAAATCAGGTAGGAGCCGATCAGGGCAAAGATCACCGAGATCGCGATGCCGCCAACGAATTCGCCGGCGGGCCCCGGCATCAGCGCGATCGGCATGAAGGCCAGGATCGTGGTCAGGGTCGATCCGGCGAGCGGCACCCAGAGGTGCCGTACGGCGCCCATCATGGCCGCCACGCGACTTGCGCCCTCACGCTTATAGCGCTGAATGGTGTCGGTCATGACGATGGCGTTGTCGACCATGATGCCGAGCGCCACCACCAGGCCGGTGACCGACATTTGGTGAATCGGCAGGCCAAAGAAGCGCATGCACGCCAGCGTGAATCCGACCGTGAGGGGCAGGGTTAACGACACCACCAGCGCCGCCCGCCAGCCCAGAGTCAGGAACAACACCGAGATGATCACGGCAAAGCCCATCAGCACGTTGCTGAGCAGGCCGCCGAGCCGTTCCCTGGTGTAGCCCTCCTGGTCGAAGATGACCGATACCTCGATGTTGGAAGGCAGGGTTTGCGAGAACTGTTCGAGTGCGGCGTCGACCTTGCGCGACCAGTCGCCGATTCGAACATCGGGCAACATCCGGGCAGCCACTACAACGGCACGTTCGCCGTTCACCAGACTCATTTCGGAGACCGGCTGGCGAATTGAGCGCCGCACTTCTCCGACATCGGCAAGGCGCATCACGGAACCGTCTGCGCCTTCTCGAATCACCGTGGCGGCGAGGTCATTGACCGTCTCGAGCTCACCCGATACTTCCATCAGCCACTCGCGCTCGCCGCCGCGCAACTGACCGGCCGCAACCTTGGCGTCACGGCGCTGGATGGCGCTCGCGATATCTCCCGCGCTCAGGCCGGCGCGGGCGGCAAGCGCCGCATCGACCGCTACCAGTATTTCCTCTTCGCCCTCACCATAGAGGCGAACCAGGTCCATGCCGGGAACCGCGCGAAGCTGTTTTGCCAGGGTGTCGGCATAACGACCGAGGATACCGAGGTCGCCGCTCCCAGCCCCCTGCCACCCCAGCGCGATGAGGCGGGTGTAGGCGTAACCGCGATCGTCGTCGAGGCGGCTCGGCATGGCCCCGGCCGGTAGATCAGGTTGCACGTCGGCCAGCTTGTCACGCGCTTCGGACCACAGCGGCGCGGGCGCATCGATGGAGTCTTTCAGCTCAATGCGGATGACCGAAAACCCTGCCTGGGAAAGGGACGAGATGACGTCGACTTCCGGGAGGGTGCGCAGCGCATCTTCGATGGGCTCGGTGACCAGCGCCTCGACCCGGTCAGGCGTGGCGCCCGGGAACGGCGTGATCACGGTCGCCACGCGATTCATCACGCGCGGATCCTCGGTTGTAGGCAGGGCGACGAAGGAAGTCAGCCCCATGACGACCAGGAGCGCGCACAGCAGCGCGATCAGACGCGGATTTTGCAGCGCGTGGGCCAACATTTTCAGCGCGCTTCGGTGGCCAGGGACAAATTCTCCAGCGCCGCGGGTTGAGGGCGTATGCGCTGCCCCGGCGCCAGCCGGTGCAAACCGCCGCTGACGATGGTTTCACCATCGCTCAGTGAACCACTCACATAGAGCCGACCCCCCGCGGCGTGGTGAATCACCACCGAGCGCGATTCCAGCCTGGCCCGGCTGTCACCTTCCGGCATGGCCGCGTATACCACCCAGGTACCACGTACGCCTTCGGTGACGGCAGCTGCGGGAACCCAGGCGCCCGCCATCTCGATATTCACGCCGATTAGCAGGTAAGCGATCTCGCCGGGAGACCATGGATCCTCGACCGCGATCCTGACGAAACGGCTCTGCGTCGCCTGATTGACGACCGGCCCAAGGTGGATCACGTGCCCAACACTGACCTTTCGGCCAACCCGAACTTCAACGGCCTTCCCGGGGTGAAGTCGCTCAGCCATCGACACCGGCACGCCGGCGCGCACTTCCCGGGCGCCCGACTCGACCAGGCTGAAAATCGGGCTGCCGGCCTCGACCACCACGCCGGAGTCGACATGCCGCCTGTCGATGCGAGAGTCGAAGGGCGCCCGCAGTTCCAGTTTGCCAAGCCGAATTTCATTGACCTCGCGCGCGGCCCGCACCCGGTCGAGCGATGCATTCAGTACATCGACACGGCCGGCGAGATTGTCGCGCTCGCGTTCGCTGATCAGGTTATCGCCGCGCAGCCGTTCGGCCCGCTCCAGGTTTCGTCGCACCGTCTGCAGTTCCGCGTCGAGTTCGGCGAGCTGTGCGTCGAGTTCGTCGCCCTGGGCCAGCACAATGCGTGAATCCAGCCTGGCCAAGAGCTGGCCGTGGCGTATGTCCTGGCCCTCATCGACCAGCAGTTCGGTGATTTGTCCGGCCAGTTCGAAGCCGAGGTCACTGGTCTGGCCGGCGCGCACTTCTCCGGCAAATTCCCGCTCGAGGACATAGCCGGACTGCATGCGAACCGGCTGCGTCTCAGCCACGTGGAGATAGGACTCTTCTTCCTGGGAGGCCTGTATGTCCGTGCCGCAGCCCTGGATCGCGATAACTCCGGAGAGACCCAGCACCGCAGCCGCTGCCACGGTAAGGAGCGGTTTCCAGGCCCTTGGGCGCGTACTGATTGACGATTTCATTGCCATTGCCTAATTTTCAAGACTGACGAGTCTAGTATATACTCTATTTCTGGACTTGCAAGTCCAGAAATACTTTGTGAAGATGAACCGATTGTTTTGGAAGATGGCCCGACATGGCACAAGCGGCAGAAAAAGTCCGTACTCCCGGACGACCCAAAAGCGTCCGAAAACGCCGCGAGATCCTGCGCGCTGCGGTTGAGCTGTTCACTGAAAAGGGCTACGAAGGCACCAGCGTGGACGATATTGCCCAGGCCGCCGGCGTTTCCAAGCAGACGGTTTATTCCCACTTCGGCAACAAGGAAACGCTGTTTGCACTCGCCGTCGAGACGAAGTGCAAACAGTCCGGCATCGATCCGGACCTGATCGATACCCAGGCGCCACCTGAAACGATGCTGCTGGAGCTGGGCCGCCGCTTTGTCGGCCTGCTGACCTCACCTGAGGCGGTGCGGGTGCATTGCGTGTGCACCACCAGCGCCGAGACCTATCCCGAGCTGGGCCGCCTGTTTTTCGAGCATGGCCCGCTGCAGACCGTGGAAGTGGTGGCCGGATACCTCGCCGACCAGCACCGGCGCAAGAAGCTCTACGTGCCCGAGCCAGGCCACGCCGCCTGGCAGTTCCTGTGCATGCTCAAAGGCGAAGCCCAAATGCGCGCCCAGTTCAATTTGCGTCGCCAGTCGCAGGAAGATCTGGACGCCTACATCAAGTCCTGCGTTGCGATGTTTCTGCGCGCTTACGCCCCGCGCACGTGATCGAGTGGCAATACCGTCGTGCTCTTGAGCTCCTTGAGCACAAAGCTCGTGTTGACCGTGCGCACGACTCCAATCGTTAACAGGTAGGAGCTTAAAAACTCCTGGTAGGCCGCCATGTCGGGCGCCACGATCTTGAGCATGTAGTCATACTCACCGCTGGTGCTGTGGCACTCCAGCACCTCGTCGGCGTCCATGATCGCCCGGTCGAATTTCGCCACCGTTTCGCTGTTGTGATCGTGCAAAGTGACATGCGCGAGGCCCATGATGGAAAGGCCGACCGCCTCGCGATCGACAACCGCGGCATAATGATCGATGACCCCGGCCTCTTCCATGGCCCGCAAGCGCCGCCAGCTCGGAGAAGGCGACAAAGACACCTCACGCGCGAGATCACGGTTTGAAATTCGGCCGTTCTTCTGGAGGACACGAAGGATGGAATAATCTTGCTTGCCGAGTTTCATCGAAATTTCCGTCAACTAAAATAGCTTTTTACACAATTTTGTACCTTTAAGTAGCACCTGACTGGCAATTAAGCAAGAACATTTCCTGCAAAAAGGTATATCTTTTCCTATTCCCCCGGGTAAAAAGGAATTTTTTGTCCATGGCCGCCCCCAACGCCGTCCACAACAAGGAACATCCCGTCATCGATATCAGGAAGGCGATCGACTGGCAGCGGGTGGCCTACCTGACGCTGCTTTCGCGCGCCATTGACGACCTCGAGGAATCCGAGCTGCTCAAAACCAGGGAGCTGCTGTACCAGTTCTCGTCGCGCGGCCATGATATGGCCCAGGTCATTCTCGGTTCGCTGGTCGACCACCCGCACGATGGCGCCTGCGGCTATTACCGCTCGCGGGCATTCATACTGACCCTTGGCTTGCCGCTGGAAGACGCCATCGCCGGGCCGATGATGAAAAAAGGCGGGATCAGCGACGGCCGCGATATCGGCGTTGTGTTCAATATGCCCGCGAAAAACTCGCCCTGTTTCCTGCCGATGAGCGGCGGCGTCGGAACGCAATATACGCCGGTCTCCGGCTGGGCCGAGTCGGTCGTCTACCGCCGCGACGTGCTGGAGGACAAAGACGTCGAGGGCGCCATTGCGGTGGCGCTGGGCGGTGACGGCTCGGTGGCGACCAGCGGTTTCTGGGCGGCACTGACCTCGGCCACCACGCGCCAGCTGCCGATGCTGTTTTACATCGAGGACAACGGTTACGGCATCTCCGTGCCGTCGGTGGCGCAGACACCGGGCGGCAACATCGCCGAGAACCTCGCCGCGTTCAAGAACCTCGAAATCCTGAGCGGCGACGGCTGCGACCCGGCCGAGGCGGCGGAAAAACTGCAGCGCGGCGTGGCGCACGTGCGCTCCGGCGCCGGGCCGGCGCTGGTGCGGCTTACCGTGCCACGCCTGGCGGGTCATTCCGGGCAGGACACCCAGAAATACAAGAGCCCCGAGGTCGTCCGCGAGGAACGCGCACGGGATCCCCTTCCAAAACTGAAGACATTTCTCGAAGCTGAAGGCATCCTCTCGGAGAGCGAGTGGGAACAGACCGCCCAGCGCGCCGAGACCGATGTTCGCCAGGCACTGAGAGCGGTGCGCGGTCGTGACCTGCCCGAGCCCGGCGACATCACCCGCTTCGTCTTCAGCGAAAAAGACAGTGCCGGCAAGACCATCATGCAGAAGCAGGGAGGACTGTGGCCGGGTGACCATCCATTCCCCGAGTCCACCACCCAGGCCAACCCCGAGAGCGAACGCATCAACATGGTTACCGCCATCCGGCGCACCCTCGACGTCGAACTGGCCACCAACCCCAAGCTGGTGGTGTTCGGGGAGGACGTCGGCCCCAAGGGCGGCGTGCACGCTGCGACACTCGGTCTGCAGGACAAGTACGGCGAGGCCCGCGTGTTCGACACCAGCCTGTCGGAAGAAGGCATTATCGGCCGCGCCGTGGGCATGGCCTGCGCGGGGCTTATGCCGGTTCCGGAAATTCAGTTCCGCAAGTACGCCGACCCTGCCGAAGAGCAACTCAATGATTGCGGCACTATGCGGTGGCGCACCGCCAACCGCTTCGCCGCACCGATGGTGGTGCGCATGCCCGGTGGGTATTTCAAGTGCGGTGATCCCTGGCACAGTCAGAGCAACGAGGTGAAATGGGTGCACGGCATCGGCTGGCAGGTGGCCATGCCGTCCAATGCCGAGGACGCGGTCGGGCTGCTGCGTTACGCCCTGCGCGACAACAACCCGACCATATTCTTCGAACACCGCGCGATGCTGGACGCTCCGTGGGCCAGGCGGCCGTATCCGGGCGATGATTTTGTCGTCCCATTCGGCAAGGCAAAGAAGACGCGCGAAGGCGACGCCCTGACGGTGGTGAGCTGGGGCGCCATGGTGCCGCGCTGCGAGGAAGCCGCCGACAAGGTGGGCGACAGCATCGAGATCATCGACCTGCGCACCGTGTCGCCGTGGGACAAGGACTGTGTGCTCGAATCCGTCAGGCGCACCAACCGCTGCCTGATCGTCCACGAGGACAACATCACCGCCGGGTTCGGCGCCGAGATCGCGGCGATGCTGGCGGTCGAGGCTTTCTTCGACCTCGACGCGCCACCGCGGCGCCTCGCCATGCCGGATGTGCCCAGCCCCCACAGCCCGGTGCTGCTCGACGCTGTCGTGCCCGCGGTCGAAGAGATCGCCGGGGCCATGAACGACCTGCTCACGTTCTGAGATGATCGAAGTCCGCTTCCCCGAAGACCAGCAGGAGGGCACAGAAGCCACCCTCGCCAAGTGGATCAAAGGGCCCGGCGAATCGGTCGCCGCGCACGAGCCGCTGGCCGAGATCGAGACCGACAAGGTGATGGTCGAGGTGGCGGCGCCCGAGGACGGCGCCATCATCGAATTCAAAATCAAGGAGGGTGACGCGGTCAATCCCGGCGATGTGCTGTGCACATTCGGCGATGCGCAGGGAGCGGATCCGGAACCTCAACAGGACGGCGCCGATGACACTGCAGCCGGGCCCGAAGAGAAGGCCGCAAAAACACCGGCCAGGGAACGGCTGAGCCCTGCCGTTCGGCACCGTGTGATGGAGCACAACCTGGATCCGTCGAAGATCGATGGCAGCGGCCGCGACGGGCGACTGACCGTGAAAGACGTCGAAGCCTACCTGGCCCGCGGCGAGGCCGAAGGCACGCCCGCAGAGCCCGCCAGGGCGTCGCAACCGATACCGGGCACGGGGACGCTGGCAGCCGGAGAATCACTCAAAGTGCCGCACGACAACATGCGCAAGAAGATCGCCGCGCACATGGTGGAAAGCCTGTTGCATACCGCGCCGCACGTGACCTCGGTGTTCGAGGTGGATCTCGCGGCCGTCATGCGCCACCGCGCCGCGCACAAGGAAGAATTTGCAAAGCGTGACCGGCCGTTGACACTGACCGTCTATTTCATCGCAGCGGCCGTGGCGGCCATCCGCAAGGTGCCGCAGGTCAACAGCCGCTGGCACGACGATCACCTCGAGGTGTTCGCCGACGTCAATATCGGCATCGCCACGGCGCTCGGCGATGAAGGGCTGATCGTGCCGGTGCTGAAGCTGGCCAACGACAAAAGCCTGTCGCGCATTGCAGGGGATCTCGCAGACCTCACCAGCCGCGCCCGTGACGCCAAGCTCAAGCCCGAGGACGTGCGGGGGGGGACCTTTACCATTTCCAACCACGGGGTGTCGGGAAGCCTGATCGCTACACCGATCGTCATCAACCAGCCGCAATCGGCCATTCTTGGGGTGGGCAAGATCGAAAAGCGCGTCAAGGTCCGCGAAGTCGACGGCGAGGACGTGCTGATGATCCGGCCCATGTGCTATGTCAGCCTGACCATTGATCACCGCGTGCTCGACGGCTTCCAGACCAATGCCTTCCTGACCGAGTTCTGTCGGACCCTTGAGGAATGGCCAACGTAAGGATGGAGTCAGAGTAAAGGGTCGGAGTTGCGACCCTTTACTCTGTCCCTTTACTCTGACCCCAT
>JBFHEJ010000049.1:0-11152 GCA_041584255.1 Lysobacterales bacterium | reverse complement strand
TGCTGTTTGATGTCACGGAGGGAATGCCTCCACCGCCCCCTGCGGCCGGAGGAGTCCAGGCTGATCCGGCCGGCCATGGACTGCCGCGCAAAGCGGCTCTGCTCGTCCCTTGTCTCGAAGTGATCGCGAGGATTCACGCCTTCAGGGGTCTTAGACTCCTGCGGTTGCGTCGAGGATTGCCAACGCGTATCACTGCGCGTCGAATCGGCCAGTTGGGCGACCCCCAAAAACAACAATGCGCCCAGGATCAGTCCAGGCAGGTGCCAGCTCAGGCACGGCCTGCGTATTGCGGGCAGCAGAACCAGGCACACGACAAAGGCCGCCGCGAAACTGAGGGCAACGCCCCGCCCGCCGGTCATCAGAATGACGTACCAGTTCAGCGCCAGGGCCACCAGGCAAACGATGGCCTGAATCCAGCGGCTTCGCATCAGGTCTGAATCGCTGCGCGACCAGATCAGCGGCAGGGCCGCCAGCACCGGCAGGGTCCAGGCCTGGACCTGGTTGTAGAAGCGCGGCCAGGAATAGTTCATCAGGCTGATGCGAAAGAAGAACTCCAGGTCATTGGCCAGTGCCGCGGCCACGCCCAGCAGCTCCTGGAAACCGACCGCGATGGCCGTCATCGCCAGCAGGGTGATGACGACCTGGTCAAAAGTCTCGCCGGCAACCATTCGGCAAGCCGCGATCACGAGCGCTGCCACCACCAGCAGGGTCAGCATGGCCACTTCAAGCAGCGAGTAGGCGAGGTGCATGCCAGAAGTGGCGTTGACCATCGAGGAAACGACGCCGAGCGCGATGATGAGCCCCAGCAGCGCCAACACCCATCCGGGGATGCGGCTGGCCTGGGCAAGGAATGCATTTCTCAACGCCGGTGTCAGCACCGCAGCGGAGAACAGCACCAGCATCAGGCTGAGCTGTAGCAGGCGCTTGACGTCGTAAACGAACTCCCCTTCAACGAGGTGCGTCGTGGAAGTGATGAGCAAAAAAAGACCCGGCAGTGCACCGCATGCCAGCGCCAGGTAACGCTCGGTTCTCGTCGCTTGCTGCACCGGGACGTTCAGATCAGTCGATGCCGTATTTCTTCAGCTTGTAGCGAAATGATCGGAAGCTGATGCCGAGCATTTCGGCAGCGCGGGTCTTGTTGTAGCGCGCCTTCACCAGGGCTTCCTCCAGTTTCTGTTTCTCGATGTCTTCGATGTAGGAGTCCAGCGACTGGTCCTCGTCCTTCTCGGGCGCGTCCGGCTCTTTTTCGATCACCGGTCCATGCGTGACGCCCTGCTCGAGCATGAGGTCATCGACCTCGATGGTGTCGCCCTCGGCCATGGTCACGGCACGCTGGAGAATATTGATCAATTCACGCACATTACCGGTGTACTTGTGGTTTTTCAGGGCCTGCATGGCGTCTTCAGACACGCTAGGTGCCGCGCGGTCTGCCCACTGTTCGGCAATATCGGCAAGGAACCGCTCGACCAAAACGTCTATATCCTCCCTGCGTTCATTCAGGCTCGGTATGTGCAGCTCGATGACGTTCAGGCGGAAGTATAGGTCGCTTCGGAACTGGCCGGATTCCACTAACGGCTTCAGCGGTTTGTTGGTGGCGCTGAGAATACGGACGTCCACGGGGACCTCGCCGCGGGCACCAATCGGCATCACCGCTTTCTCCTGGATTGCACGCAGTAACTTCACCTGCATGTGCAGTGGCAGGTCGGCAACCTCGTCAAGCAGCAGCGTGCCGCCGTCCGCGGCCTGGAACAGACCCTCCTTGTCTGTGGTGGCTCCGGTGAAGCTGCCCTTGCGGTGCCCGAAAAATTCGCTTTCCATCAACTCCGTCGGGATGGCGCCGCAGTTGACCGGAATAAAAGGACCGTCTGCCCGTGGACCGAGTTCGTGAATCAACTTGGCGGCCAGTTCCTTGCCCGAACCGGAATCACCGCTCACCAGCACCGGCGCCTGGCTCCGGGCCAGCTTGGCGATCATGGTCTTGCATTGCTGCATGGCCGCCGACTTGCCGACCATCTTGTCCAGCGGGCCCGTTGGCACCGGCGGCCGGTCCTGGTCTTCCTCGTCGCGGTCCTCGGGCGCTTCGCGCATCAGTTTGAGTGCTGTGTTGACCAGCTTGCGCAGCACCGCGAGGTCCACTGGCTTGGAGACAAAGTCGAATGCGCCAATCTTCAGGGCGTTGACGGCGTCCTCGACTTTGCCATGGGCCGTGATCACTGCGGTGGGGAGATTCGGGTACTGCTCTGAGATTTCCCTGACGAGATCCAAGCCATTGCCGTCCGGCAGGCGCATGTCCGTGAGGCAAAAGCTGAAGTCGCTGCCGCCAAGTTCCCGTCGGGCCTCACCGAGATCCTCGACCGTGGTGACGTCCAGCCCCATGCGGGTCAGTGTCAGATCCAGCAGCTCGCGGATGTCGGGTTCGTCATCGACGACCAGCACTCTTTGCTGTGCGAAATTCATGTCCTCACTTCTTGTGTTCAGATCGCCGTTTGGGCGGCCGCTTGCGGCGCTGCCTCCGCATTGGCTGACTCACCGCGCGCTAGCGCGACGCGAATGTGAAACCGTGCGCCCTGGCCAGGTTCTGAGTCTACCGTAAGTTCAGACTGGTTTGCCTCGCACAGCTGGCGGGCGATGTACAGTCCGAGGCCTGAGCCGTCCTTGCGGGTGGAGTAGAACGGCTCAAAGATGTGCTTGATCTGCGCCTTGTCGATGCCGGGCCCGTTGTCTTCCAGCGTGATCACGCAATATCCGGCTTGCTCGTCCTTGCGCATACTCAACCTGAGCCTGGTGACCTTGGTTCCCGTAGCATGATCGATGGAATTGTCGAGCAGCTTCCAGAGGCACTGGCTGAGCTGGCTTCGATCGTACATCACAAAGGCCTTGCCCGGCGCCAGGTGAGTCTTGAAGTCGACGTTCTTGGACTTCTGGGTCGACAGGAACTCTCCCACGAGTTCGGACAAAAAGTCGTTGAGTTCCAGGGATTCCGGCTTGGATTGCTCGCGGCGGGACAGTTGCAGGATGTTTTCCACGATTCCGTTCATGCGCTTGCACTGTTTCTGGATAATGCTCACCAGCCGCATGTCGGACAGTTTTATGCTGGGTGATTCCTCCAACAATTGTGCGGCATGGGTTGCGGCCGCCAGCGGATTGCGAATCTCGTGGGCGATACTGCTCGAGAGCTTGCCGAGGGTGGTTACCGAAATCTGCATGGCTCGCCGCGTAATCAGGTTTTCGTCGGCGAGGAAAATCAGTGTGCCGGTCTCATCGCCGATGGGCAGAGATACGAAACTCGGTGAAACTTGTGCCTGACTGGGTTCGAGAACGACTTGTTGATTCACCAGTGTTGCCATCTCGCGCCAGCGCCTCAGCGCCTTCTCGAGTCGCGGGGAGAATTCGCTGAGAGGCTTGTGACGCATGGGTGGACTGCCCATCTGGAACCAGGCGGACTCATTCATCAAGCGGATGTTGCAATCTGCGTCCACCACGATCACGCCGGTACGCATGCGGCGAATGATGAGCGCATTCACCTGCTCCAGTTCGGACACAGTTTGCCGGCTGCGCTCCGCGATCAGGCGAAAGTCTCTTGCCCAGAAAGCCACCTGATGCGCCACCAGTGCGGCCAACATCGCGGTAACGCCGTACAACCCGGCACGCAATACCGCTTGGACGCCCTCGGCCGGGTACTCTCGCCAGACGGATTCACTGATCATCGAGATCGTGGCAACCGAAGCCAGGAACAAAGCCAGACGCATGGGCAGCAGCACCGCCGCCAGTGCGCCGGCAAAGATCAACAGCACACCCATACCGTTCTCTAGTCCGCCGAATGAAAACAGCAACAGCGACAGGAAAAGGATGTCTGTCATCATCGAGTATTGCGCCAGGCGATAAACGTCACGCCGGGGCCGCATCGCGCTAAACAGGTGGAAAGCGGCGAACAGCAGGTAGCCGGTGAGCACGGCGCCCGCAAACGCCGGGTGCTGGTTGGCGGAAGTGGTGCCGATGAAGCCTCCGAAGAACCCAACGCCAAGCAGCACGGTGATGACCATGCGGTAGACGTTAAGGTAATTGATGACCCGGCCGGTGAGGGCTTCAGACAGCGGGAACGAAGTGATTTTCGCGGATTCGATCATGATGTCCTGGCATGTCATTGCCCGCTTGGCGGGCGCCACTCCTTCTGGCATCGCTCCGGCGAAATCGACGCTGGACACGCGCCTTTTCAAGTATATCATCCACCGCGCGGCTGCCGCCGATCAAACACGGGCGAAGTCGGAGCACCAGTTTTGATTTGCACCAGCCTTTCGGGGGAGAATAGCCGCCCCGAAAGCAAAGCCCAGAATTGCCCCCCGAGGACGAGATATGAATTTTCACGAGTACCAGGCCAAGGCCCTGTTCGCTGACTTTGGCATCCCCGTGCCGCGTGGCATTGTCGCCGAAACTGCCGAACAGGCCGTTGAGGCGGCGCAAGACCTCGGCGGTGAAATGTGGGTGGTCAAGGCCCAGGTTCATGCGGGCGGGAGAGGCAAAGCCGGAGGCGTCAAGTTGGCTAAGAGCCTGGACGAGGTTCGGGTCGAGGCCGAACGCATGCTGGCCATGAAAATCAGCACCTATCAAACTGGCGGACTTGCGCTGCCGGTAAACAAAGTACTGATCGCCGAAGCGGTTGACATCGAGCAGGAACTGTACCTTTCCGCCCTGGTCGACCGGGCCAATCGCTGCGTCACGTTCATGGGCTCAGCGGCCGGTGGCGTCGACATCGAGCAAGTGGCCCGCGATACGCCCGAAAAGATCGTTACCGTGCATGTCGACAACACGGCCGGCCTGCAACCATTCCAGGCACGGCAAATGGGCTTCGGCATGGGCCTGAGCGGGAACCAGGTCAAACAACTCAACAAGATCATGATGGGGCTTTACCGGCTCTTTCGTGAAAAAGATCTCAGCCTCATCGAGGTCAATCCTCTGATCGTGATGAAAAACCAGGACCTGCTGGCCCTGGACGCCAAGATCAATGCGGACGGGAACGCACTGTTTCGCCATCCCGACCTGGTCGAAATGCGCGATATCGCGCAAGAGGATCCAACCGAGGCTGAGGCCAGCAAGTTTGACCTCAACTATGTCACCCTCGACGGCAACATCGCCTGCATGGTCAATGGCGCCGGCCTTGCCATGGCCACGATGGACGTCATCAAGCTGCACGGTGGCGATCCGGCTAATTTTCTCGACGTCGGCGGCGGCTCTAATGCCGAACGCGTCAAGGAGGCATTCAAGCTGATCCTTTCCAGCGACAGGGTGGAAGCCATCCTTGTCAATATTTTCGGCGGTATCGTGCGCTGCAACGAGATTGCCGAGGGCATCATCGCCGCTGTGAAGGAGGTTGGCGTCGAGGTGCCCGTAGTGGTGCGCCTGGAAGGGACCAATGTTGAGCAGGGCAAGCAGCTTCTGAAGGACAGCGGCCTGGCCATCATCCCGGCTGACGACCTCGATGATGCCGCCACCAAAGTCGTCGCCGCTGCTGCTTAGGAGAATTGTGTGAGCGTACTTGTCGATAACAACACCAAGCTCATTTGCCAGGGTTTTACGGGCAACCAGGGCACCTTTCATTCACAGCAGGCCATTGAATACGGGACGAAGCTGGTGGGTGGCGTGACGCCGGGTAAAGGCGGGCAGCAACACCTGGGCCTGCCGGTATTCAATACGGTAGCCGAAGCGGTCGAAGCCACCGGCGCCGACGCGAGCGTGATTTATGTGCCGCCGCCTTTCGCGGCGGATGCGATCCTGGAGGCGGCGGACGCGGGCATTCGGGTCATTGTCGCCATCACTGAAGGCATTCCGGTGCAAGACATGATGATCGCCAGGGCCGTGATCGACGAACTCGAGGACACCTGGCTGATCGGGCCTAATTGTCCGGGGATCATCACACCGGAGGAATGCAAAATTGGCATCATGCCCGGCAGTATTCACAGCAAGGGCCGCATCGGCGTTGTTTCGCGTTCGGGCACGCTGACATACGAGGCGGTGCACCAGACCACCCTTGCAGGACTGGGTCAGTCGTCGTGCATAGGGATCGGCGGCGATCCCATCCAGGGCATGTCCTTCGTCGACGTGCTGGGGCTGTTCCAGGAAGACGACGACACCGACGGCATCATCATGGTGGGTGAAATCGGTGGCAGCGCGGAAGAACAGGCGGCTGAATTTATCGCTGACCATGTCAGCAAGCCCGTGGTCGCTTACATTGCCGGCGTAACGGCGCCTCCCGGAAAGCGCATGGGCCATGCAGGAGCGATCATCGCGGGCGGCAAGGGAACGGCGCAAGACAAGTTTGCGGCGCTCGAGGAGGCCGGAGTGACCACAGTCCGCTCGCCGGTCGACCTCGGAAAAGCGATCGCGGAACGGTTGTAGTCCGGCGTCCATTGTCAGGGTCGCAGCGAAGCGGTCGGATCCGCGCATGAGCAGCATATGGGCAGAATTGGGATGAGACTGGCACTCGCCCAGCACGACTTCCTGGTCGGTGACATCCAGGGCAACACGGAAAAGGCCAGGCGGTGTATTGCGGATGCCCGGAGGTCAGGGGCCCGCGTGCTGGTTTTTCCTGAACTCGCCCTCACCGGTTACCCGCCGGAGGATTTGCTCTTGCGCCCCGGGTTCATTTCCCAGACTCGCATCGCCCTCGAAGCGCTGACAGTTGAGATACACGGCATCGACGTGATTATCGGCCACCCCTGGGACGAGAACGAAAGGCGCTACAACGCCGCGAGCTGGATTCGCGATGGCGCCGTGATTGGCCGGTATTTCAAGCGCGAGTTGCCCAACTACGGCGTTTTTGACGAGCGCCGCTATTTTACGCCCGGCGAAGATGCGCTGGTGCGCGAGGTCGATGGCGTGAAGCTCGGCGTGATTATTTGCGAAGACTCCTGGGTGCCGGTACCGGCGAAGCTCGCCAGGGAAGCGGGCGCGGAAATGCTGCTGATGCCCAATGCTTCGCCGTATCACCAGGACAAGCTGGCTGCCAGAAAGCGTATGTTCGCCGCGCGTCATGCCGAATGCGGCCTTCCCGGCGTTTATTGCAACATTGTTGGCGGCCAGGATGAGCTGGTGTTCGACGGGCGCAGCATGCTGATCAATGGTGACGGTTCTGTCGGCCCGCCTGGCCCGCTGTGCAGCGAAGCGCTCCTGCTGGCGGATTACGATGTCGAGGGGCAATGTTTCGATTTCCGGAACTGGCCTGTTCCGCACGGGGAAGGGCTGGAAGAAATCTACAGAGTCCTCACCACGGGACTGCGTGACTATGTCCACAAGAACGGTTTCCATGAGGTGGTGTTCGGTCTTTCTGGCGGAATTGATTCGGCATTGACGCTGGCATTGGCGGTTGATGCCCTCGGCAGTGAACGGGTGCACACGGTGATGATGCCCTCACGGCATACTTCCCAACTCAGTCTCGATCTTGCCCAGGAACAGGCGGTCGGCCTTGGGGTGGATCACCGTTGTATCTCCATCGAGCCGGTGTTCGAGTCCTTGCTGGCTTGCCTCGAGCCGTCTTTTCGTGACCTGGCTACAGGCCTTGCGGAAGAAAACCTGCAAGCACGCGCCCGCGGCAACATTGTCATGGCGTTATCGAACAAATTCGGTTGGCTGCCTCTGAGCACCAGCAACAAGAGCGAAGCGGCGGTGGGGTACTGCACGATTTACGGCGATATGTGCGGTGGATTCGGTCCATTGCTGGATTGCTTCAAGACCAGGGTTTACGAACTTGCCCGATACCGTAATTCTGTCTCGCCCGCCATCCCGGCGGGTGTCATCGAGCGCATCCCATCCGCCGAGCTTCGCCCTGACCAGAGCGACCAGGACTCTTTGCCGCCCTACGACCAGCTCGACCTCATCCTCCAGCGGTATGTCGAACAGGACCAGTCCATCGCGCAGATCGTGGCGGCCGGATTCGATGAGGAAACGGTACGCAAGGTGGCTGGGCTGGTGTTGCAAAGCGAGTACAAGCGCCGCCAGGCTCCCCCTGGCGTGCGAATCACGGCGCGCGCTTTCGGCCGCGACCGCCGCTACCCCATTACCTCCGGCTTCCGCGACAAGAAACTATGAGTAAGATCGGGCATCCTGCCCGACTTACATCTCGTGTTTGAAAATTGCGATTTTAAAACGCTCATGCCCTTCGGGCGTTGGCACGCGCTGCGGCGTCGCCTTTGATGACAACCCTTCGGGTCTTTCGTTATGTCGGCCTTGGCCTGCGCTGCTTGTGCCAGTCACCATGTGGCTCTGAATGAAATGTGCTAACACGGCTTGAGCCGCAGATTCACAATGGCCTAATCGAAAGGCCAGAGTCTTGAGGCCCAGCTTCGCTCTTTCTTCCGCCCCAGCACATAATAGTGGTCGGGGTAGTTGAGTTCGAGCACGGACCAGGCGTCATCCGCCAGTTCCGTCAGTTTGAGCGCGCTGTAGGCCTGGTGAAGTAGCGCCAGGGCCTCGGCGTTTTGTGGGGTTGCGGGATAGTTTTCCAGCACATAGCGCGCCCGATTGACCACGGCGATGTAGGCCTTTCGACGCATATAGTACTCAGCCACCGCGATCTCGTATGCGGCCAGGTTGAACCGCAGGAAGACCATTCTCTGGCGTGCATCGGCAGCATACCGGCTGTCGGGAAAGCGTCGCAAAAGTTCCTGGAAGTCGTTGAACGAATCACGCATCGTGGTCTGATCGCGGTCACGCACCCGTTCTGGAATCAGCCGCTCGAGCACCCCCAGATTCTGCTGGTAATTGATCAGGCCCCTGAGATAGTAGGCGTAGTCAATATTGGCGTGCGCGGGATAGGTGCGCATGAATCGGTCCAGGGTTGATAGTGCGTTTTCCGGCTGACCACCCTTGTAAAACGCGTAAGCCAGATCCAGCATCGACTGTTCGGTGTAGCGGCCGAAGGGATAGCGTGTCTGCAGCAGTTTGTATTCTGCCGCGGCCCTTTGCCAGTTGCGCTTGTCCAGGGATTCCTTGGCGTCCGCGTATAATTCACCCGCTGTGCGCCGGTCCGGAAATTCCCGGTCCTTGCCGCAGGAAGATATGCCGGCAAGCATGGCCGTGGCGACAAGAGCCACGACACTGTGGTGAAGCAACCGGCGAGCAGCGTGTTGAATGACAGGCATGAAAGTTTTCTCGAATAAAGCGGTGGAAAAGCGAATCGGGCATGATATCGGAATCAGCTTGTTCCGAACAGTAGGCCGGGCGGATCCGCTCACAGGCATCAAGGCTTGACTCAGCGCATCAGGCACACGGCGGTCGCGCCACAATCCCTTGCCGGTAAACGTTTCGACCAGGTGGCAGCGGCGGTGTTCCCTGACTTTTCGCGTGCCCGGCTTCAGCATTGGATTCGGCAGGGCCTGCTGACAGTCGATGGCGCTTCCGCCAAGCCAACCCTTAAGTTGCAGGGTGGAGAAACCCTGCTGCTGGATGCCAAACCCGAGCCGGTGCATGAAGCCTCTGCCGAGGAAATTGCCCTCGACATTCTGCATGCCGATGATCAGATCATCGTACTCAACAAGCCTGCTGGACTGGTCGTTCACCCTGCCCCGGGCAACCGTGACGGGACTTTACTCAATGCCCTGCTGCACTTCGACCCTTTGCTCTCCACGCTGCCGCGCGCGGGTATCGTGCACCGGCTCGACAAGGACACCAGTGGCGTCATGGTCGTGGCGCGCAGTCTCAAGGCGCACGCCAGCCTGGTCGAGCAATTGCAAGCCCGTCGCATGAGCCGCGTATATCGCGCCCTTGCCCTGGGGGAAATGATATCCGGCGGGACGGTGTCGGCGCCGATCGGGCGACATCCACGCGACCGCAAGCGCATGGCTGTGGTGCAGTCCGGCAAACCTGCAGTCACTCATCTTCGCATCCTTGAACGTTTCGAGGGGCTGACCTATGTCGAGATTTCGCTGGAAACCGGCCGCACACACCAGATACGGGTACACATGGCCAGTCAGGGCTTCTCGCTGGTAGGCGACCCGGTTTACGGGAGACGCTTTCCCAGGCCAAAGACCATGGCGCTTCTGCCTTCCGAGTTGCAGGCTGAAATACTGAGTTTTCAGCGCCAGGCCCTGCATGCCTGGAAATTGACGCTGGAACACCCCGACGATGGCGAAGTTTGCAGCTTCACGGCGCCGCTGCCCGATGATTTGGCCCGCTTGTTGGAATCGCTGCGACGTCTTGCGGCGCAGAACAGGCCGGCCCGGAGATGAGTTTACGCGGCCTCATTCATCCACGATGGCCGGCACCCGGCAACGTTCGGGCGGTGAGTACAACGCGCATTGGCGGCGTAAGTTCCGGGCCCTGGCGAAGCCTGAACCTCGGCCTGGAATGTGGCGATACGGAGAACGACGTGTTGGCCAATCGCCGCCGGCTGAGAGAGGTTTTGCCATCGGAACCGCTGTGGTTGCGCCAGGTGCATGGACATCGCGTGGTGGACGATGTGAGAACCCTCGCCGCTTTACCGGAGGCAGACGCCGCCGTGTCCTCGACCACCGGGCAGGTGCTGGCCGTGCTGACGGCCGACTGTCTGCCGGTATTGCTCTGCGACATGACAGGACGCGAGGCGGCCATCGCCCACGCGGGCTGGCGAGGTCTGGCCGGTGGTGTCATTGAGAACACCGTGGCCGCCATGGCGCAGCCACCCGAAGCGCTGATGGCCTGGTTGGGGCCCTGCATCGGCGGCGATGTTTACGAGGTTGGCGACGACGTTCGGGAAGCATTTGCGAGCCCGGGCTCGAAAGCCAGATGTTCACTGGACGTGGCGTTCAAGCCATCGCGGGGTCGCTGGAAACTGAGCCTGGAAGCGGCAGCGCGGGCGGTGCTCCGCGATCTGGGTGTGCACAGCATTCACGGTGGTGGATTTTGCACTCTTGAGGATCATGAGCGATTCTTTTCCTTTCGGCGTGATGGCGTGACGGGTCGAATGGCCAGCCTGATCTGGCTACAGGACGGGGAGAATGAGCATGGGTGAACTGCCGCAATTCGTGATTCGGGCATTGGAAATCGCTTCCTTCCTGTTCCTGTTCGTCGTCGGGACGGGAATCCTGGTTGTGATTGTTCTCTACGTCATCGACCGCACCCAGCGGCGTCACGCCGTCAGGCGGAATTTTCCGGTCATCGGTCGCGTTCGTTTCTTGTTCGA
>JBFHEJ010000048.1:0-11254 GCA_041584255.1 Lysobacterales bacterium | reverse complement strand
TTGGCACATGAGCCGCATTGCGTGCCACAGCCGGTGCAGAACCGCAGTTCGCTGTACGTGCTGACTCCGCGTTCGACCGCATCGACGATCGCGTGGTCAGTGACAGCATGGCAAAGGCAGATATACATAGCAATTGTTCAAAGTTTACGCTCGAAATAGTAAATGCAAATGAGAATGATTGTCAATTAGCCTCGGGTGGTGCTACCATTGAACCCGTAATAAGAATCATTCGCATTTAGGACTCCACATGCTCCCGAGAAGTTCAGTTCTTACTGCAGCCAGCCTCTTTTTGACACTCGCCACAGCGACCACGCCATCGTCGGCAGACGACTCCGAATGCCGGGCAGCAGGAGGCGATATCCACTCGACCACGGCACCCTCCTGCATGCAGCTCGAAACTGTCACCATATTCGGCTCCGCGCTGGACGTCAGCGGCGTTGCAGGTGGAGCGAGTTACATCACCTCTGCCGAACTGGAAGCTTTCGATGTCACGGACGTCGCCCGGGCGTTGCGACGGGTACCCGGGGTGTCGATTCAGGTCGAAGACGGATGGGCGTTGCGACCCAACATCAGCATCCGCGGCACGGCGGCCGAGCGCAGCACGCGCGTTACGCTGATGGAAGACAATGTGCTGATTGCGCCAGCGCCCTATGCCGCCGCTTCGGCCTACTACTTCCCAACCTTTGGCCGGATCAATTCGGTTGAAATACTCAAGGGGCCGTCAGCCATCACCCAGGGGCCCTACACCGTCGGCGGCGCGGTGAATCTCGTCTCGACGCCCATACCCCCGGAGCGCACCGGCCTGCTGCAGGGCGAAGTGGGCTCCGACAGCACGTGGCGGGTCCATGCCTGGTATGGGGATACCCAGGAACGCTTCGCTTACGTCGTGGAGACGCACCAGTGGCGGTCCGATGGATATCAGTCGATCGATCGCAGCGGGGCCGATACCGGCCTGGACAAAGAGGACTACCTCGCCAAGCTCGCCTTCTTCTCTGACCCCTCCGCCGCGCTTGCCCAGCAGTTCGACATCAAGCTGCAATCTTCCGCTGAGACTTCCCAGCAGAGCTACCTTGGACTGACCGATGAAGACTTCGAACTCGACGCGCTGCGCCGCTATGGCGTCTCCGAGTTCGACGAAATGAATAACGATCACGAGCAGGTGATGCTGACCTGGCGGATGGAGCTTCAATCAGGCCTTGGCACCAGCATAACGGCCTACTACAACGACACGTCACGCGCCTGGTACAAGACCGAGGGCGTCGATTTCGACGGCAGCGACAATCCGCAGGATTTTTCCCGCACCAGCTGGGCGAGTGTCGTCACGGCAATCAATGAAGGCCGGAGCCTCGGTGGACTCAGTGCCGACGAGTTGCAGGCAGTGCTCGACGGTGCGGACACCCTGCGGGGCTCGCTGCAGGTTCGCAACAATTCCAGGACCTACTACGCACGCGGTGTTCAGCTCACCTTCGACGGGGTTGTCGAGGCTGGCAGGGTGAGCCACGAACTGCAAGCGGGGATCCGTTACCACGAGGACGAAGAGGACCGTCTGCAGCGTAACGACAACTATCAGCAGATCAACGGGGAGTTGGTGCTGAACGAGTATGGGCTGGAGGGCAATGCCGGCAACCGGGTGCAGGATGCCGCAGCCTGGGCGGTTCACGTTTTCGACCGGATCGAAATGGACCGCTGGACGCTGACTCCGGGATTTCGTTACGAGAACATCGATCTTTCGCGGGTACGCTACCGGGAAGACAGTGATGATCCTTCGAGCCGCGACCCCGATAACTATCGCGACTCGCGTTCCAACAAAGTAACCATCTGGTTGCCCGGTATGGGCGCCATTTACGACATTGGCGATCGCTGGCAAATGGTGATGGGCGTACACAAGGGATTTGCCGTACCGACCAACCAGCCCGGCGTCGACCCGGAGGAAAGCATCAACTACGAGTATGGTTTCCGCTATCAGACCGATTTTGGGCACTTCGAGGCGATGGGATTTTTCAATGACTACAGTAATCTCGTCGGGGTGTGCACCAATTCATCCGGCACAGACTGTGAGCCAGGCGACGCCTTCAACGGTGACGCCGTTCAGGTTCCGGGCCTGGAACTGACCTGGGCCCACTCCTTTGAGCTCGACAGCGGCTGGCTCGTCCCGGTCCAGGCAGCCTACACATGGATGAACGCAGAGTTTCAGAACGACTTCGAGTCCGAGTTTTTCGGCCCCGTCGAGGCGGGCGACCCAGTGCCCTACATTCCGGACAGCCAGCTGTGGATTTCTGCGGGACTCAGCAAGGACCGCTGGTCATTCGACATCGGCATGAATTATGTCGACTCGGTGTGCACTTCGGCTGAATGCGGCGAATACCAGGAGACCGAATCGGCCACGCTGTTCGACGTGGCGGCCCACTTTCGGCTGAATGAGGCGCTGGAACTCTACGGCGTCATCGAGAACGTGGCCGATGACCTCTATATTGCCGGCAGGCAACCCTACGGTACCCGCCCCAACAAGCCACGCACCTTTATCCTCGGCGCCCGCTTTTCATTCTGATGGGATCGGGAAGCGGCGTGCCTTCCAGCGCAATCGGTTCGAGCAGGGAAAGTGCTTCGCGATAAACCCTGCGCTTGAAGCGGATGACGTTTTTCGCCGGGTACCAGAAGTCCACCCAACGATAGTCGCAAAACTCGGGGTCGGAACACGCTCTCAGATCGATGACCGAATCGTCGGCAAGAAACCTGAGCAGAAACCAGACTTGCTTTTGGCCAATGCACAGCGGCTTGCTGTAGTGGCGCTGGTAGCGACGGGGCAAACGGTAGCGCAGCCACCCCGGGGTGGACCCCAGCAGCTCGACGTGACGCGAGTCCAGGCCGGTTTCTTCCTTGAGTTCACGGTACATCGCCTCGATCGGCGTCTCGTCCGTATTCATACCGCCCTGGGGGAACTGCCAGCCGTCGTTGCTTGAACGCAACGCCCAGAATACCCGCTGAGCGTCGTTCATGAGCACGATCCCAACGTTGGGTCGGTAGCCGTCCGGGTCGATCATATCGTCAAATTTCCCCGCCTAAATGCCGTATCATTGTTCGTCATTTGACCCCGAATCTTAGCATGCCCTATCTCGCCCGCCCGCGTTTCCTGGTCACCGGGCTGGTGGTGCTTTCTGCCGCCAGCCTGCTGCTGTCCAGCGCGGTCGGCTCGGTGTTCATGAGCCCGGCCGAGTGGCTGACAGCCCTGCAAGACCCCGGCTCGGCGCTGGGCGAAATCATCTGGCGCCTTCGCCTTCCCCGGGCCGCCGCGGCGTGGATGGTCGGCGCTCTGCTGGCACTGTCCGGCTGCCTGATGCAGGTCCTGCTGCGCAATCCGCTCGCCGATCCCTACATTCTGGGCGTATCCGGCGGCGCGGCGTTCGCCACGCTGTTGGGGATGTCGCTGGGCGTCGCCGTTGCACTGTTGCCGTTCCTCACCCTGGCGGGGGCGCTTTTCTCGATTCTGTTGGTTTTCAGCCTGGCCCGCGGCGAAGGACCGTGGAGCGGCACCCGCCTGCTGCTGACCGGTGTCGTAACGGCTTCCGGCTGGGCCGCGCTGATCAGCCTGCTTCTGGCGGTCGGGCCGGACAACAGCCTGCGCGGCATGCTGTTCTGGCTACTGGGTGACCTGGCGCACGCCGCTGCCGGAATCGCGCCGGCTGCGCTGCTTACCATAGTATTTGTCGTGGTGATGCTGTCCGCGCGAAGCCTCAACGTCCTGGCCATGGGTGAGACCACCGCCCGCCTTCTGGGGGAGGAAACCCCGCGCCTGCTGTGGCTGATTTACGTCCTGGCCTCAATCCTCACGGCAACGGCCGTGTCGATCGCGGGCCCGGTGGGCTTCGTCGGGCTGATCGTGCCGCACCTCGGCCGCATGCTGGTGGGATCCGACCACCGCGTGCTGGTGCCTGTCGCCACGCTGTTTGGCGGCTGCTTCCTGGTCATCTCCGATACCCTCGCCCGCACCGTGCTGTCCCCGCGCCAACTTCCCGTCGGCGTGGTGACCGCGGTCATCGGTGTGCCCCTGTTCCTGCTGTTGCTCAACCGCGCAAGGTTGAGGTCGTGAGCCTGCTGAGCTGCCACAACGTCGATGTCGGCATCGCCGGCATCAAGGTCGCGAAAAACCTCGATATTGAGCTGAAAGCCGGCGAATTCTGGGGTTTACTGGGACCAAACGGCGTCGGAAAAACGACGCTGCTCAAGTGCCTTGCCGGTCTGATTGCTCCCGCCGGAGGGGCGATCCTGGTGGACGGACAGGACATCGCGCACATGTCACGCAGGAAAGTTGCGAAAAAACTCGGAATGCTGCAACAGCACACCGTCTACCTGTTCGACTCCAGTGCCCTCGAAATCGCCCTGACCGGCCGCCATCCTCACCTCCGCAGCTGGGATCGGGAAAGCGCCGCCGACGTTCGACTCGCCGAGTCAGCACTCGAGGCCGTAGACCTTCGTGGTTTCGCGGAACGAGGAGTAACCAGCCTCTCTGGCGGGGAGGCAAGACGCCTGGCATTCGCAGCCTTGCTGGTGCAGGACCCGCAAATCCTGCTGCTTGACGAGCCTACCAACCACCTCGACCTGCGCCACCAGTTGCGGATCATGGCGGCAACTTCGAACCTGGCCTCTCTGGAGAGACGCGCAGTTATTGCCGCCCTGCATGACATTAACCTCGCCGTGCGTTATTGCAGCCATGTACTCATGCTGTTCGGCGATGGCTTGTGGCATGCCGGCCCGACAACCGAAGTACTGAACGCCGAAGCATTGGAGCGTCTGTTCGGTTGCGAAGTGGAGACCGCGCAAACGGTTTCGGGCCCGAAGTACTATCCCTCCGACGCCGCAGCATCCTGATCATCGCGCAGTTGCTGATACGTCCTGCCCAGGCGCCACGCGCCCCAGCCCCAGATGGCCATGAACGGCAGATAGAGCCAGGTGGCCTGGGCGACTGAAAGCCCACTGCTCATCAGCCCCTTGAAGATCCAGCTTGCGGTTACATCGCTGCCCCGGTAAACAACCGTATCGATGAAGTTTTTGCTCTTGTAACGCAGCTCACGGTCGACCACCGTGAAGAGCATCTCCTTTGCCGGGCCCAGGACGCCATAATTCATGGAGCGTTGCGCCACCTGCACGGCGGCAAACAGCACCAACCCCATGGCACTGCCGAGGATCACGAACCCACCGGCCAGCAGCACCGGGATGAACACCAGCGTGCCGCTCATGCCGAAGCGGGCGATCAGCCTGGAGGTGATGAAAAACTGGAACGTAAAGGCCAGCACCTGCACGGCGAGGTCAAGATGGCTGAAGAACCGGGTGCGCTCACCAAATCCATCGATCCCCTGGTTGACCAGCACAGCCATGCCGTTGAACAGGAACGTCGAGACCAGGTTATGCAGCAACATCAGCAGGCAGGCGTAGAGCAGGTACCTGGACTTGAACACGCGCACCGCGCCCTGCCACACGCCGCCTCCGATCACCTCGTCCTGTTCGTGCCGCACCGTTTGTTCATAACGGCCAAGAAAGATGGCCAACCCGGTCGCCATGAGCAGGCAGCCCGCCGCTACCATCATGACGCCCCGGGAGCCGGTCGTCGCGACAAGACTGGAAGTGATCAGGGGGCCAATAATTGAGCCCAGGCTGCCTCCGGCCATGATGACACCAAACAGCCGCTGCGCCTGTCCCGGCCTGAAAATATCCGTCATGAAGCTCCAAAACACGGAAACGACGAACAGGTTGAACACGCTCAGCCAGATGTAGAAGGTGCGCTGGATCCATTGGGGCGTTGCGGCATCCTGAAATCCGATGATGAACAGCACCAGGCAGGCAATGAAAAACAGGTAACTCGCAGGAATGAATTGCCCGCGCTTGAATCGCGACACAAGAAAGCCGAACACCGGCACGATCGCCAGCATGGTGAGGAAAGTGCCCGAATACAGCAGGTGCAGGATTTCAGAGTTGTTCGACGCCACCGTGCCGCGGATGGGACGCAGCATGAAGTAGCCGCCGAGCAGGAAGAAAAAGTAGCTGAAGGCGATCAGCAGACGAGCCCACTCGCCGTGTTCCACCCTGACCAGGCGTTCGAGGAAATTGTCGCCCGGCTGGGCAGTCGCTTCGGCCATCAGGTCACCGACGTTGGAGCGGGCACGTTAACCCTCGATAATGGTAACTTCCTGTCCGGCCTGCAAGCGCTCGTTGCCACGGATCACGACCCGGTCTCCCGGCGACACCTCGCCCAGCACTTCGATATCGTCACCGGCGCCGACCCCGGTCGTCACTTCGACGCGTTGCGCCATATTGGTGCCGTCGATCACGAAAATGGCCTGTCCGTCGGGCCGCAGCACCAGTGCGTCGCGCGGCACGGTCAGGACTTCGCGTTGCTGGTCGTTGGGAATCGACACGCGGAGTGTCTGGCCGACCGGAAAAACACCCGGATCGACGTCGAGCCGGATTTCGAACTGGTGGGTGTCTTCATCGCCGACCGGCACCACCGTACGGACCCGCGCCAGGGTGTTCAGGCCGGCGCCACGCACTTCGATCGATTGCCCGGGCCTGGTGAAGCGGTAGTAGTCCAGCGGCGCCCTCGCCACCACTTCGAGGTGGTCCTGGTCGACCAGCCGAACCACGTCGTCGCCCTCGGCGACACGCTCCCCGGGCGTGCGGATGCGTTCCACGACGATGCCGTCGAACGGCGCCAGGATTCTAGTCCGTGCCAGGGCGTCTTCGTTTTGCGCCAGACGCGCTTTGGCGACGGCCACGTCGCCCAACGCCACGTCGAGGTCTGCACGCGCGCCTTCGAGCTGAGTGAGGGAAGCAAGGTCGGATTGCGCCAGCCGCTCAAACCGTTTCACCTCATTGTCGAGAAAGCGCACCCTGGCTTCGGCCCGAACGCTCTCCGCGGTCAATTCCTGCCTGAGCAGATTGAGGCGGGTATCGTCGATGCGGGCAACCATTTCACCCTGCACGAAGGCGTCACCGACCTCGGCTATTTCAATCAGCTGACCCTCGACCTCGGCCGCCAGTCTGGCATCGCCCCGACTGATCACCGTGCCGGGTACCAGCGTCACCGGGGCAAGGTTCTTCATCTCCGCCGTGGCCACCCTGACCAGGGCCGCCGGCGCCCCCTGCCCCCAGGCCGATCCCGTCAGGAACGCCAGCAGTATCAGTGTACGAACCAGCCAGTTGATAATCATTCGATTGTCCTTCAAGCCCGCGCCGGCAGGCTGTCGCCCTGTCCGATCTGGTCAGGCGCCTCCTCGTTCATGCGCAGCAGGCTCGGCAACAGCACCAGCGTAAACAGGGTGCTGACCAGCATGCCGCCGACGATGACCGTGGCCAGGCCTCGATACAGTTCAGTTCCGGAGCCCGGTATCAGCATCAGGGGCAACATGCCGAAAATACTGGTCATGGTGCTCATCAGGATCGGCCGCAGCCTGAGGCGCACAGCGGTCTCGACGGCTTCGCGGCGCGACAGTCCCTCACGTTCACCGTCACGAGCCCGGTAAACCAACAATATGGCGTTGTTGACCACCAATCCCAAGAGGATCACAAAACCGATCATGGTCAGCAGGTCCATCCTCTGGCCGCCTGCACCGATGAGGGCAAGGTCCATGATCCGCAAGGCGACAATGCCTCCCACGGTGGCCATGGGTATCGTCAGAACAACGAGCAGCGAGTCCTTGAAGGACCGGAACAGCGCCGAAATCAGCAGATAGAGGATGACGACCGCGAGCGCAAAGCTGCCTGAAAGACTTCGGAGGGCCTCCGACAACGCCTCTGCGGTGCCCCGAAATGCGATGTTGCCACCCTCCGGAAGCTGCTCGAGAATAACCGGCGCAACTTCGCTTTCGATGATTGCCAGCGCTTCTTCCAGCGCCAGCGTTGGTGGCGGCGTAACTTGCAGGGAGAGCGTTCTCTGCCGGTCGACTCGCTGAATGCTCGACGGACCGGCAGTGCGTTGCATGCTGGCCAGCTCACCGATGGAAAGCACTTCTCCTGACGCCGTGGCCACCGGCAGGGCGACAAGCTCCTCCGGTGAATACCAGTCTTCGGCACGAAGGACAATGTCATAGCGGCGGCGACCGTCGAAATATTCGCCGATAAAGGCGCCGTCTCCCATGGCCCGCACGACAGTAGCGACACGCGTCCGGTTCCAGCCCACTTCGGCAATCCTGCGATCATCCGGCACCAGCCGCAATTCGGGTTCGGCCAGTTCCAGTCCCGGGGATGGCTGCACACGGGCCTCGGGGAGCGCCTGCATTACGGCGCCAAATCCGGCGCGGCCCGCGGCCAGCAATGAACCAAACTCGTCCGCCGAGAGATCGATTTCAATCTGGCGCCCGCCGCGGGCGCCCGAGAATATCGGGTCACGACCGGCAAAAGCGAAACTGTCGGGAAAGCCGTTGAGGATTTCGCGATTGATAATGGGTATCAGGTCATCCATGTCCTTGGGGTCCTCCGCAAAAGCGCCGAAAAACACCCCCCACCGGCGCGCCGCGCCGAGGAAATAATTCCTGACTTTCGGTTCTTTTTCCCCACTGAGGTATGGCGCCATCCGGTCGTTGATCTCTTCCAGAAACTCCTCCTCAAGCGCCTCCATTCCCATGCCCGGCGGCGCCAACACAAATCCGAAAACCAGATTTTTCTTACCTTCAGGAAGGTAGTCCGCGGGCGGCAACAACAAGACTGCGATAAGCAGCGGCAATGCCGTCAGGCCCGCGATCCATGACCAGCGTTTCTTGGGCGTATCCGTCCAACTCATCACGTGATTCGTGACCCAGCGCCACCAACTCTTGTGCAGGTCCTCAATCCCTTCACGGCGGATCCAGTTAGAAGCCGCGGTGGGCAGCACTGTCACAGCGACCAGCAGCGAAGCCACAACACCGGCCGAGATCGTGATCGCCAGGTCGCCAAACAGCTGACCCACCTCGTCCTCGAGAAAAATGACGGGCATGAATATGGCCACGGTGGTTGCTGTCGACGCCAGCAGAGCGCCCCAAACCTGGGTGGTCCCCCTGAGGGAGGCGTCGTCACCCCGAAGCCCCTGCTCGCGCTGACGGAAAATGTTCTCGAGCACCACTATTGCCGCGTCCAGCACCATGCCAACCGCGAATGCCAGGCCCGCCAGGGAAACGATATTGAGTGTGCGTCCCGAGGCGTTGAGCACTATGAAGGCGCTCAGCAGGCAAAGCGGGATCGAGAGAGCCACGATCAGCGTGGCACGGAAACGCCTCAGGAACCACCACAGCACGATGACCGCAAGCGATACGCCCAGCAGCAGGTTATTTCGCACCATGGAAATGGAAGAGTTGATGTAGACCGTCTCGTCGTAGCTTTGCGCCATCTCCAGCCCGGCCCGCGCCAATTTGTTGGCTTGCAGATCTGCCATAGTGTCCTTGACAGCGGCCATGACCTCAAGAACGTTCACCCCGGGTTCGGGGATGATATTGAGTGCGATTGAGCGCGCTCCGGACTGGTGAAGCACTGAAGTCACGTCCTGCATCATCAATTCGACTGACGCAACGTCTCTCAGCAAAACGGGCCTGCCCTGTCGCCAGTCCAGCACGAGCTCACCCAGCGTTGCGATGTCGTACTTGCCGCTGAATCGCAGCGTGTACTGACGCTTGCCTACTTCGTTCGATCCCGCGGAAACGTCGGCGTTACTGCCCACTTCGCCAGCGATCTCGGTCAGATCCAGCCCCATGTTTGCGGCCTTGAACGGGTCGAAGGTAATACGAACCTCGTGGCCGCGACCACCAAAAGAACCCGTCTGCGACACGCCGGGGATTCGGTCGAATCGCGTGACAATTTCCTCCTCCACAAAATCCTGGTAGCTCTCGATGGGCCTGTCGTTTCCCTCGACAGTCCGAATCGAGAACCACGCAATCACCGCGTCGAAGCGGTCTCCTCCAACCCGGATGAGCGGCTCCTGGGCATCGACGGGATACCGTGGCACCTGGTTCAGGGCGTTCAGAACTTCGATGAGTGCGCGATCGAGGTCGGTGCCGACAGCAAATTCCAGATTGATAGATCCCCGGCCGTAGCTGGCCGAGGAGGTCATGCGCAGCATCCCGGGAATGCTGCGCAGCACGTCTTCCTGGGGCTCCAGAATCTCGGACTCCACTTCGGCCGGTGCAGATGCGCGCCAGGGAGTTGAGACCTGTATGACCGGCCTCTCGAGGTTCGGCGTCATCTGGATCGGCAGCCGAGACAGGCTGATCAAGCCGAAAATGGCGACCAGGATGCAGCCGACGGCCACCGCCACGGGGTTTGAAAGGGAGATGCGGGTGAGGGTCACGAAAGTATCTCTATGCACGTATCAAGCGCATTCTAACTGTCCTTGGGGGGCGCTGTTGATAGCCAGTCGCAAATTTCCCGACGTTCGTACTGTATACGGCCGGGCCTTGCCAATTCATGCTTGTTCGGTATGATTCGCTTTCCCCGCAATACGGAGACGTATGGAATACCAAACCATCATTGTCGGCGCCGGATCCGCAGGTTGCGTGCTTGCTGCCCGCCTCAGCGAAGATCCGGATCACCATGTGCTGCTCATCGAGGCCGGTGGCGAAGACAATAATCCGTTCATTCACATGCCCGCGGGGTTCGCCCGTCTTGTTAATCATGACGAATTGAACTGGCGGTTTCAGACAGAGCCGCAGGAAATGCTCGACGGCCGGCGCTTGTACTGGCCCCGCGGGCGCGTGCTGGGCGGGTCCAGCGCGATCAACGCCATGTGCTATTGCCGCGGCCATCGGCTCGATTACAACCACTGGGCGGCAGGTGGCGCGCCCGGATGGGACTGGGACGGCGTTTTTCCGTATTTCATCAAGTCCGAGTCTCACGAGGATGGCCCATCCGAGTATCACGGCGGCGGCGGTCCCCTCTCGGTGTCGTCGCTCAAGTACACCAACCCGCTGTCCGCAGTATTCCTCGAGGCCGCCGCTGAGGCGGGATACCCGCGCACGGATGATTTCAACGGGCCTCGCCAAAGGGGCTTTGACTATTACCAGGTGACCCAGCGAGACGGGCGACGTTCCAGCGCGGCCACTGCTTACCTCAAGCCCGCGCGGGCCAGGCCGAATCTCACGGTGTGGACAGGGTCGATGGCAACCAAGGTTCTGCTCGCCGGCAACCGGGCCGCGGGGGTTCGGCTGATTCGTGACGCCAACACGGTTGAGGTCCACGGCAGACGGATCATCCTCAGCGGAGGCGCGATCAACACGCCCCAGCTGCTGATGCTTTCAGG
>JBFHEJ010000047.1:0-11295 GCA_041584255.1 Lysobacterales bacterium | reverse complement strand
GCTAATTACGGACCTTCGGTCCTTGCATCACGCCGGCTCGGGCCTGCGCTCGCGACCCGCTACAGTCTCCACGACAAGGCCGCTCCTGGATCAGGCGAGTTTTCCGAGGATCTGACCAACGACGACCGGGTCGCCATGGGCGAAATCAGCCAGGGAGGTCACTGCTCCCGGGGGCTGGATCAGGATCACCGTCGAGCCCATATTGAATCGCCCCATTTCCTCGCCCTTGTCCAGTGAAATGTTGTGGCGAGACCAATCCCCGATTTTGACCCTTCGTCCATGAGGCGGCGTAACGCGTCCCGACCAGACGGTTTCGATGCTGCCGACAAAAAAGGCGCCCACCAGCACCATGGCCATGGGGCCGCGGTCCGTAGAAAAAATGCTGATGACCCGTTCATTGCGTGCGAACAGACGCGGAACCGCCCGGACCGACCAGTCGGCGACGCTGTAAAGCCTGCCGGGGACATGGATCATGCGCTGCAGGTCGCCGCGACACGGCATGTGCACACGATGATAATTATGCGGCGCCAGATAAATCGTGTGGAAAAAGCCGTTGCGAAGGGCTGCGGTGGCCGGATCGTTGGCGAGCAGGTTTCCCAGTCCGAAATACTGCCCCTTAGCCTGGATCAGGCGGTCGCCAGTGAACCGCCCGCACTCGCTGATGACGCCGTCGCAGGGGCTGTTGAACCCCTTGGGGTCGTTATTCTGCGGACGTGCGCCCGCCTCGAGTTCTCGCGTAAAGAAGTCATTGAATGACTCGAAATCCTCGAGGTCTTTTCGCTTCGACTCGCTCCAGTCGACACCCACCAGACCGCCGATGACGACGATCAATACATTCTTGACCGGCTTCCAGCGATTCCGCATCAGGTGAAAAACGCAACGCGACAGGAAGTGGTGCGGCAGGACGTATTGGACCAGTGCGAGGAACCAGCCAATCAGTCTCATCGCGTGGATTATACTGCCAAAGTTGAAGACAGCGGAGAGGGCATCTTGCGCACAGTACGCCAGTGGGTTGACTGGGCAGCCGCCCGTTTCGACAATTCAGGCCTGCACTATGGCCATGGCACCGACAACAGCCGCGACGAGGCTGCCTGGCTTGTTCTGCATGCCCTCGGCGCTTCGCCGGATACAAGCTTTTCGGCCTGGCACCGGCCGGTAGGCGAGACCGAGGAGAAGGCGATCATGCGGCTGGTTTCAGACCGCATTGATCGCCGCTGTCCGGCCGCCTACCTGACAGGTTCGGCATGGTTTGCAGGCCTGGAATTCGAAGTGACGCCAGATGTGTTGGTTCCGCGTTCGCCGATTGCCGAACTCATAGCCGACGGCTTTACGCCGTGGATTGACGCAAGCCGGCTGCAATCTGTGCTGGACATCGGCACCGGCAGTGGCTGTATCGCCATTGCCTGCGCTAAACGGTTCCCAGGAGCGCGGGTTACTGCGTCCGACGTCAGTGAGCAGGCGCTGCAGGTCGCTCGTCGCAACGTCAGGCGTCATAGCCTCGAAGACCGGGTGGAACTGGTCCATTCCGATATTTTCGACTCGCTTGGGGGGTGCAGTTATGATCTCATTGTCAGCAACCCGCCTTATGTTCCGGAAAGCAGCCTGCGCAGCCTGCCCGCAGAATTTCAGGCCGAGCCGGATGTGGGGCTGCTGTCTGGAATGGACGGGCTGCAGATTCCACTGCGAATCCTGACAGGCGCTGATCGGCACCTGAATGATGGTGGTGTATTGGTCTGCGAAGTCGGGGAAAGCGAGACCACTTTGCAGCAGGCGCTGCCCGATGTTCCTTTCCTTTGGCTGGAGTTCGCCTCCGGCGGGACGGGTGTTTTCTTGCTGGAGCGGGCGCAGATTGCCGGCGCCGCAGAGGCTGCAGCCAACTTGCTTGGGAACGATTGAATGTCTCACAACAGCACCGGAAAAGTGTTTCGTGTCACGACCTGGGGTGAAAGTCACGGGCCCGCCATTGGCTGCGTCATCGACGGATGTCCTCCGGGACTCGAAATTTCGGCCGATGAAATCGAGGCACAACTGGAACGCCGCGCCACCGGCCGATCGCGCCATACGTCGCAACGCAAGGAGACGGATGCGGTACAGATTCTTTCCGGCGTGTTCGAAGGACAGACCACCGGTACCCCGATTTCATTGCTGATCGAGAATACGGACGCCCGGCCGCGTGATTACGAGGCCATCCGCTCTCAATTCCGGCCGGGCCACGCTGACTACACGTACTGGAAAAAGTACGGTATCCGGGATTACAGGGGTGGCGGACGCTCATCCGCTCGGGAGACTACCATGCGAGTGGCTGCCGGAGCGGTGGCACGCAAGTGGCTCCAGCTGAAATACGGCATTGAAATACAGGCCTGGCTGGCGCAACTGGGGCCGATACGCACCGATGAAAGCATGGATTGGGACGCCATCGAGCAAAACGTGTTTTTTTGCCCCAATGCGGAGCTGGTGCCGGAACTGGAGGCATTTATGGATGCCCTTCGCAAGTCGGGGGATTCGGTGGGTGCGCGGGTAAACACGCTGGCCCGCAACGTACCCGCGGGCTGGGGCGAGCCGGTTTATGGCAAGCTTGACGCCGAACTGGCCGCCGCGATGATGAGCATCAATGCGGCAAAGGGCGTGGAAATCGGAGCGGGATTCACAAGCGTTACCCAGAAAGGCACGGAGCACCGCGACGAGATCACCAGCGAGGGATTTCTGAGCAATCACGCAGGTGGCATACTGGGCGGCATCAGCAGTGGACAGGATGTCTTCGTCAGTACTGCGTTCAAGCCAACTTCCAGCCTGCGCCTGCCCTGTCACTCCATTGATGAGGACGGACGGGAAGTCGAAGTCGTCACCAAAGGGCGCCATGATCCCTGTGTCGGCATCCGTGCCACACCGATATGCGAGGCCATGGTGGCCCTGGTCTTGATGGACCAAGCCATGCGCCACCGCGCGCAGGTCGGTGAACCTTGATCGAAACGTTTATAAACAGTAACTTACAGTTAATATACAATAAATAGCATGATTGAAAAGCCAAAGATCGCCGTGGTTGGCGCCAGTGGTGCAGTGGGCGAAGTGATGCTCGAAATTCTCGCTGCCCGCGGTCATGCGCTGGCCGACGTCCGGGCACTCGGCAGCGAGCGATCGGCCGGGCAGGATGTTGAATACGGCCGCAACCAGATTTCCCTGCAAGATCTGGTGGAATTCGATTTTGACGGCATCGATTTCGCTTTGTTTTCGGCCGGCGCTTCGGTCAGCAAAGAGCATGCGACCCGGGCAACCCGGGCCGGCGCGATAGTGATCGACAATACATCGGCATTTCGCTACGACGACGACATTCCGCTGGTGGTGCCCGAAGTGAATCCGCAGGCTCTGGATGGAGTCGGGCCCGGATGCATCGTCGCCAACCCGAATTGTTCGACCATCCAAATGCTGGTGGCCGTGGCCCCAATACACGCTGCAGCCGGCATTGCCAGGATAAACGTTGCCACCTACCAGTCCGTTTCCGGCGCAGGCCGGCGGGGCCTTAACGAACTGGCCCGCCAAACTGCCGGTCGACTCAACTTTCACGAGCCTGAGTTGGAGGCATTCAACCAGCCAATCGCTTTCAACGTGCTGCCCCAGATTGATGAATTGCTGGAAAACGGTTATTCCCGCGAAGAAATGAAAATGCTGTGGGAAACACGCAAGATACTGGGTGACCCTGAAATCGGCGTCAACGCAACAGCCGTCCGAGTTCCGGTGTTCTACGGCCATGCTGAGGCAGTGCACCTGGAAACCCGTGAGGACATCGACCTCGATGCAGTGCGGGATTTACTCAACACAGCTCCCGGCGTTACCCTGTTGGACAACGACAGCGCTGCGCATCCAACACCGGTAACGCATGCCGCGGGTAGGGATGATGTATTCGTGGGCCGAGTGCGCCGCGACCTCAGCCATCCTCGCGGAATCAGCATGTGGGTCGTTTCTGATAACGTGCGCAAGGGTGCCGCGTTGAATGCGGTGCAGATCATGGACCTGCTGCGGTCACGGGCGCAGGGTGGAACTGACCAGGACGAGCGTACGACCGCCGTTGCAGGCCTGAAGGAGAGAACCAGGGCATGAGATTGGCAATTGGCATCAAGTTCCTTGGGCTTAGCCTGGTGTTTTATTCCGGGCTTGCCTGGTCGTTGGGCCTGGGGGATGCCCGTGTGCAGTCGTTCATCGGCCAGCCGCTTGACTTGCGAATTGACTTGCTGACTGCGCCCAGCGACGACCTCGGGAGTGTTTCGGCCCGGCTCGCCTCGGCGGAAGACTTTGCCCTGATCGGCGCCGATCGGGCGACCATCAACGTGCCGCTGAGCTTCTCCGTGCGCGAGGGCGATGCGGGCTCCGGCGCCTACGTGCGCGTGACATCCCGGCTATCCATCAGCGATCCGGTGTTGAGGCTGGTTGTCGAAGTTAACTGGGCCAGCGGACGGCTGCTGCGTGAATACACCGTCTTCCTGGATCCGCCGACGGTTCCGGCGAGCGCCCCGGAACCGGTCACTACGCGCCCCGCACCGGCACCGGCTGCGGTCACCCAAACCGCGCCGCCAGAGGTTGCTCCCGGGGCGGATGATGCCCGGCCGCCGGTGGCCGAAACCGCTCCAACGCCGGAGCCTGCAGCGCAGGAGCCTTCAGTGGTCGCGGAGGTCGAACTCTCACCTGAACCGCCCGCACGGGATTCGGACAGAGATGGAGATCAATACGGGCCGGTTCAAAGTGGTGAGACCCTGTGGCGCATTGCATCCAATTACGTTGGCCAGTCGAACCTGGACATGAACCAGGTGATGTTGGCCATCCAGCGGCGTAACCCGGATGCGTTCATGCGGGACAACATCAACCTGCTCAAGCGAGGCGCCGTACTGGAGATGCCGTCCGTGGACGAGGTCAGCGAAATTTCCCGGACGACAGCCCAGGAACTCGTGGCCCAGCAGGAAGCGGCATTCAGGATGCGGAGGTCCCTTGCCAGCACCTCGACTCCCCTGTTGTCCGCCGAATCCACGGCGGGCTCCTCAAGTGAAAGCGCTGCCGCGGCGGACGCGACAACGGACGACACGGTCGCCTCGCGCCTCGAAATTGTGCCGGCATCGGGCGACGACCTTGCAACAGGTGAGCCCGGGACGGGCTCAGTTCCCGGTGGTGAGGGTTCGGACTCTGTCGCAAATGACCTGCGTGAAGAACTGGCCCGCACCGAAGAGGATCTGATCAGCGAGCGCCAGCAGAACGAGTACCTGAGAGAGCGTATCGACGAACTGGAGGCTCAGTTGGCCGAAGTTGGCGCAGAGAGCACACAGGGAACTGTGACCGATGCGGAGCTGGCCAATCTTGAAGACCGGCTGCAGGCGGAGCGGCTTGAGTCGGCCGAGGCGTCTGCCGACGCAGCCGATGCACAGAGCAGTGTCCCCTCCGTCACCACCACCGCGCCTTCGTCTGAAGAACTTGCCTGGTATAGCGGTCCGGTGACCTGGTTCATTATGATCGTCATATTGGTTGCGGCTGCTTCTGGCTGGTACATGCATCGACGCCGCAGCGCTGACGAGTTTGGCGGCGAACTGGCTGAGACCGAAACGACGGTCGCCGGGCTCAAGGGCGAGGCCGAGGAAATTCTTCGCGCGCTGGACACAGATCGGGAAGAAGTCAGGGAGGAGCCGCTTGAGGGTGTGACGTTTGTCAACGATCCAGACGACTTCGAGGGTCTACGGCAAGATACCGCAGTCCCTGCCGATGCCGACGATGAGCCGGACGGCGCTGGCGAGAGTGGCGACGAAGAAGCGTTGCGCGGGGATGATGAGGAGCAGGTCGTTTCCATGGCGAGCCGGCAGAAGTTCGGCGACGGCGGCGGTGACGCCAAGTTTCTGGACGAGAAAAGCAGCGATCCGGAAATCAAGCTCGACCTCGCGCGCGCCTATATTTCAATGGGTGACAAGGAGGCTGCGCGGGTGATTCTCGAGGAAGTCCTCGACGTGGGTAGCGATGCGCAGCAGGCTGAAGCCCGTTCGATGATGGAAGAACTGTAGCCCGGGAGCCGGGCTGAGCAGGCAATCACTGTGCGCTTTGCCGGTGGCCTTGAATACGACGGCAGTCGATTCCTGGGTTGGCAAACCCAGGCGCAGCAACCGACTATCCAGGTTTGCGTCGAGCAAGCGCTTTCCAAAGTCGCAGATCATCCCGTGGGCGTCACGGCTTGCGGCCGCACCGACTCCGGCGTTCATGCCCTGGAGCAAGTTGTTCACTTCGATTCAACGGCTTCGAGGGATGAGCGCGCCTGGGTACTGGGCATGAACAGCCACCTGCCAGAAGGCATCAGCGGGCTGTGGGTGCGCGCGGTCGATGAGGCGTTTCATGCCCGCTTTGACGCCTATTCGCGGCAATACCGCTATGTCATTCTCAACCGCCAGGTTCGACCGGCCCTGGAAACCGGTCGGGTGAGTTGGTGCCCCCAGGCACTCGATGCGCAGGCAATGAACCAGGCCGCCCAGGGGCTGCTCGGCGAACATGACTTCACCTCTTTTCGTGCCAGTGCCTGCCAGGCCCGTCACCCGGTTAGAGAAATCCACGAAATCGCCGTTCGACGGCACGGCGCTTACGTCATCATCGAAATTACCGCCAACGCATTTCTCTACCATATGGTCCGCAACATTGCCGGCAGCCTGATGAGGGTTGGCAAGGGTGAGGCGTCTGGGCACTGGTTTGCTGAGGTTTTGGCGGCGCGGGACCGGAATTCGGCCGGCGTGACAGCTCCGCCTGACGGGCTGTACTTTGTCAAGGCAAGGTTTCCGGAACGATATGGGTTGCCGAAGCGCCGGCGGGCGTTTCCGTTCACTCTCGGCTCGGGCTGAACCCTGTCCCGCAGCTGCGCGCAAGGGTAGTATTCCCTGGTGAGGCGCACGCGCATCAAAATCTGCGGGCTGACCCGGGCAGGTGATGTCAAAGCCGCGGTGTTGGCGGGTGCCGATGCCCTCGGCTTTGTCTTTGCCCCGCGCAGCAAGCGCAAACTCGCTGTCAGCAGCGCGGCAGAGCTCGCCAGTTGCGTTCCGGCGTTCGTCAGCCGTGTCGGTTTGTTTCAGGACCAGGATCATGAAGCGGTCGCCCGGGTGCTTGATTTCATCCCGTTGAATTTATTGCAATTTCACGGCTCTGAATCAGCCGACTATTGTGTGCAGTTTGGAATGCCTTATATCAAAGCGGTAAGCATGACGGAATCCGGTGCGCTGGAGCGGGCCGAGAAAGAGCACGCAGATGCTGCCGGCCTGATTCTCGACAGCCATCTGCCGGGTGAGCCCGGCGGAACGGGCCGGGTTTTCGACTGGTCCCGGATAGGCCAACGGAACCTGCCGGTCATCCTGGCCGGAGGACTCAGCCCCGACAATGTATTCGAGGCTGTCAGCAGCCATCGTCCCTGGGGAGTGGACGTTTCAAGCGGCGTTGAGCTGAGGCCGGGCATCAAGGATCCTGGCCTGATCAGGAAATTTATAGAAGAGGTGCAACGTGCAGACCGAAACCACCTATAGGGATCAGCCGGACCGGGAGAGCGGAGCGGCCTCGAAGAACCTCGCAGTAGACGATAACGGCCACTTTGGTCCTTTCGGGGGCTGCTATGCATCCGAGACCCTGATGCATGCGCTCGAGGAGTTGGCGACGGCGTACCGCCGCTGGAGTGCCGACCCGGAGTTCATGGAGCGCCTCGACCACGACCTGGCGCATTATGTCGGCCGTCCGTCCCCGATTTACGAAGCCACGCGACTGAGCGAACACTGCGGGGGAGCGCAGATTCTGCTCAAGCGCGAGGACCTCAACCACACCGGCGCCCACAAAATTAACAACACTGTCGGGCAGGCGCTCCTGGCTCGGCACATGGGCAAGCCGCGCGTGATCGCCGAGACCGGGGCAGGGCAGCACGGAGTTGCATCGGCCACGGTCGCTGCCCGTCTCGGTCAGAAATGCGTGGTGTACATGGGCGAAGTTGATGTGCACCGCCAGGCGATCAACGTCTTTCGCATGCGACTTCTGGGCGCGGAGGTACGCACGGTCACTTCGGGGTCAAAAACGCTCAAAGACGCGCTCAACGAAGCCATGCGTGATTGGGTGAGCAACGTCGACGATACCTTTTACATCATCGGTACGGTGGCAGGCCCCCACCCTTATCCGACCCTGGTTCGCGATTTCAATGCCGTGGTCGGGCGCGAGGCCCGGCGTCAAATGGACCAGAGGTACGGCGCCCAACCGGATGCGCTCGTCGCCTGCGTTGGCGGTGGCTCGAACGCCATGGGCCTGTTTCATCCGTTCATCGAGGAGGCAGGCGTCGCGATGTATGGCGTCGAGGCCGCCGGCAGGGGGCTTGAAAGCGGTAAGCATGCGGCCTCATTGTGTGCCGGGCGCCCGGGAGTGCTGCACGGCTGTCGCAGCTACATTATCGACGATGACCAGGGGCAGATTCGGCATACGCATTCGGTATCCGCCGGGCTCGACTATCCGGGGGTTGGCCCCGAACATGCCTGGCTCAAGGACACAGGCCGGGCCACGTACGTCAGCATCACCGACGATGAGGCGCTCGAGGCATTCCACAAACTCACCCGCCTGGAGGGCATTTTGCCCGCGCTCGAGAGTGCGCATGCGGTGGCTTACGCCATGAAGCTGGCCGGGCGGATGGACGCCGATCAGAAAATCCTGGTCAACCTTTCAGGGCGGGGCGACAAGGACGTTCACACGGTGGCCGAATTGGAAGGCATTGCGTTGTGAAGCATTCTCGAGAAAACCGTATTGAGACTTGTTTTGCCAGACTACGAGCCGCGCACAAGAAGGCGCTGATACCGTTTATGACCGCGGGTGATCCTTCGCCCGGGTGGACGGTTGCGCTGATGCACCGGCTGGTCGAGGAGGGCGCGGACGTGCTGGAACTTGGCGTGCCATTTTCCGATCCGACAGCGGACGGTCCGGTGATACAGGCAGCCAGTGAGCGGGCCATCGCGCGCGGGGTCTGCCTGCGCAACGTGCTGGAAATGGTGGAGCAGTTTCGCAAGGATGACGACCGGACACCAGTCATCCTGATGGGCTACCTCAACCCCGTAGAGCGCTTCGGCTATCGGGAGTTCTGCACGGCAGCGGGCAGCGCTGGCGTCGACGGGCTGCTGATGGTCGACTGTCCGCCGGAAGAGATGAAAGACTTGCGTGCGCTGATGGACAGCGAAGACATTCGCCCGATTTGTCTGGTGGCGCCAACCACCACCGATGTGCGCAGGCGAATGATCGCGGAGTTTGCGGACGGTTTTATTTATTACGTTTCGTTTAAAGGGATCACCGGCGCCGATCGTCTGGCGGCTGAAACCGTGCTCGAACCTGTGGCCGCGATCCGGGCTGTTTCGAAACTCCCGGTGGTGGTGGGGTTTGGCATCAAGGACGCCGACAGTGCAGCCAAAGTCGCCGCAGTGGCCGACGGGGTGGTCATCGGCAGCGCGTTGGTTTCGCTGCTGGCGGAGGCTGAACACGAAGCGGAAGCCCATGAACGTGCCGCGCGCTTCCTTGCGCCAGTCAGGCGAGCAATGGACAATATGGCGCTCAGGAAAGCCGACCAGGCAATTTCATGAGCTGGTTCCAGAAACTGATGCCGTCACGCATTCGGACCGAGGGCGGCAACAAGCGAAACGTCCCCGAGGGCCTTTGGACCAAGTGCGTGTCGTGTTCGGCGGTCTTGTATCGTCCCGAACTCGAGCGCAACATGCAGGTGTGCCCCAAGTGCGCCAACCACATGCCAGTGAACGCCCGAACGCGCATCAAGCAATTTTTGGATGAGGGGCAACAGCGCGAAATCGCAGCTGATCTCGAGCCGGTCGACGCCTTGCGGTTTCGCGACAGCAAAAAGTATCGGGACCGCATCGCCGCGGCGCAGAAAGCGACTGGCGAAAAGGACGCGCTCATCGCAGTGGTGGGCAAACTCCACGGCCGGCAAGTGGTGGTGTGCGCTTTCGAGTTTAAGTTCATGGGAGGATCCATGGGTTCGGTGGTGGGTGAAAAATTCGCTCGAGCCGGACAGGAAGCACTACGCCTGGGTGCGCCGCTGATCTGTTTTTCCGCCACCGGGGGCGCGCGCATGCAGGAGGGCTTGCTTTCGCTCATGCAAATGGCCAAGACCAGCGCCGTACTGGCCCGCCTGGGCAGAAAAGGTATTCCATACGTTTCGGTTCTCACTCATCCCACGACCGGCGGCGTTTCAGCAAGCCTCGGGATGCTGGGTGACGTCAATATCGCCGAACCGGGCGCCCTGATCGGATTCGCCGGGCCTCGCGTGATCGAGCAGACCGTGCGCGAGAAGCTTCCGGAGGGCTTTCAGCGCAGCGAATTCCTGCTCGAAAAGGGTGCAATTGACATGATCGTCGACCGCAGACAAATGCGCGACAGGGTCTCCGCCCTGCTTGCGTTGCTGGCGTCGGGAAGCAAACCCAAGCCGGTCAGCGGCGAGGTGGTCGGCAGCGATGACGCGTCCGCTGGATGACTGGCTAGAGCAAATTCAGCAACGCCATTCGGGCTCCATCGAACTTGGTCTTGAGCGCTGCCGGAAGGTGTGGCGGCGTATGGGTTGTCCGGCGCCCGCGCGCCGTGTGATCACGGTCGCAGGCACGAACGGAAAGGGCTCGACGGTTGCCGGTATCGAAAGCGGCCTGACCTCTGTAGGCCGCATTGTCGGCGCATACACGTCGCCCCATTTATTGCGCTACAACGAGCGCATTCGAATCGCGGGTTCGGAAGCCGACGACAAAGAAATTATCGCGGGCTTCGAGGTCGTGGAGCAGGCGCTCGGCAGCACCCGCCTGACCTACTTCGAGTTCGTCACCCTGGCAGCCTTGGCCACCATGTCCCAGGCCAATCTTGACGACGCCGTTCTCGAAATCGGTTTGGGGGGGCGCCTGGATGCGGTGAACCTGATCGATGCCGACCTTTCCGTGATTACTGCCATCGGGCTCGACCACCAGGAATACCTCGGCCATGACCGCGAAAGCATCGGCCGGGAAAAAGCCGGCGTGATGCGCGCCGGCCAGACCGTCATCTGCAGTGACCGCGATCCTCCTTCGACGGTGTTCGAGCGGGCGCAGGCACTCGGCGCCAGGCTGATCCGTATCGGCGCCGACTTTGACGTTTCACGTGACATAGGCGCAACGGGTCGTGACGCCTGGGCGTATTTTTTTGCCGATTTATCCTGTCGATTGCCGGTGTCAATGAGCGGCGGGCACCAGGCAGACAACCTGGCGGCCGCGCTGACCGCGGTGGTGCTGCTCGAGCCCGATG
>JBFHEJ010000046.1:0-11319 GCA_041584255.1 Lysobacterales bacterium | reverse complement strand
CTGCAGCCATTCGATGACAGCGTCGAAGCGCTGCAATCGCATTTTGCCCTGTTGAAGCAACGGCTGTGAGCGCAGAGGCTTCGGCCGCTCGATTTTCTTTGAAGTGGTTATCCCCACCACTCCGTCTGAAGTGTTTCGGTCATGGACGACGGAAGACGGCGCCAAGGCATTTTTCGGGGCCGGTGCAAACATCTAACCGACGCCATGGAGACTCTACGAAATCAAGCTCGAAGGCGAGCTGCCCGATGGCCGCGCGCCAGGCACCGCCGGGACCCGCGTTCTGTACACCGAACCCGACAAGGCCGTTGCCTTCGAGTGGCAAATGCCCCGGATTCCGCGATGACCCATTTGGCTGGGCTTTCCGAAATGAAACCTCAATCGAGGTCGAGGAAGCTCCGCAGCTGTTCCGAACGCGTCGGGTGGCGCAATTTCCTGAGCGCCTTGGCTTCGATCTGGCGGATGCGTTCACGCGTCACGTCAAACTGCTTACCCACTTCTTCGAGCGTGTGGTCGGTGTTCATATCGATGCCAAAACGCATGCGCAGCACCTTGGCTTCGCGCGGCGTCAGGCCGCCGAGCACGCCCTGCACGGTTCCGGTGAGGCCGGTGCCGGTCGCGGATTCGACCGGCGAAGCAATATTTGCATCCTCGATGAAATCGCCCAGGTGTGAGTCCTCGTCGTCGCCGATGGGTGTTTCCATGGAGATCGGTTCCTTGGCGATCTTGAGCACCTTGCGGACCTTGTCCTCGGGCATTTCCATGCGCTCTGACAGCTCTTCCGGCGTCGGCTCGCGGCCCATCTCCTGCAGCATCTGGCGTGAGATGCGGTTGAGCTTGTTGATGGTCTCGATCATGTGGACCGGGATGCGGATGGTGCGCGCCTGGTCGGCAATCGAGCGGGTGATGGCCTGGCGGATCCACCACGTGGCATAAGTCGAGAACTTGTAGCCACGACGGTATTCGAATTTGTCCACCGCCTTCATCAGGCCGATGTTGCCTTCCTGGATCAGGTCGAGGAACTGCAGGCCGCGGTTGGTGTATTTCTTCGCGATTGAGATCACCAGGCGCAGGTTGGCTTCGACCATTTCCTTCTTGGCCCGGCGCGCCTTGGCCTCACCGATGGACATCTGGCGATTGATGTCCTTGAGCTCGGCGATGGTCAGCATCGACTCTTCTTCGATTTGTGCCAGCTTCTTCTGGATTACGCGAATCTCCGGCGCGCGCTCCTTGAGCGAGGGGACCCATTTCTGTTTACCGCGAAGGTGGGGCGTGAGCCACTTGGTATCGGCCTCGTTCTCCGAGAAACTCTTGATGAAGGTGGTCTTGGGCATCTTGGCCTCGAACACCGCCAGGCGCAAAATCAGCCGTTCCAGGTCGCGGGTGCGCGAAATGGTGTAACGCAAACGGTCGACGAGGTGGTCGACCATGCGCGCCGGATACTTGATGCGCAGGAAGATGTAGGCCATGTCCTCGCGGACTTTTTCCACCGACTTGTGATTCGGGCCGTGCTTGGTGTGCAGCCTGAGGAATTTCTGGAACAACCCCGCCAGCTCCTCGAACTTGGCCTGAACCTCTTCAGGATCGGGCCCGGTGGGGCCTTCGTCCTGCTGCTCCTCTTTTTCCTCCTCGTCCTCCTCGTCATCGAAGTCCTCGGCCTCCTCCTCCGAATCATTCTTGACCTTGCTTTTGGCTGCGGCCTTGGCCGGCTTGGGAGGCGTGGGAATTTCCTGCTTGGCGAGTTCTTCCGGATCGATGAAATCGATCATCACCTCGGCCAGGCGCTGATTGCCTTCCGCATACAGGTCGTACTCGGTGAGCAGCGTGGCATAAGTGCCGGGGAAGCGTGACAGCGCAGAATGCACCTGCAGAAGCCCTTCTTCGATACGCTTGGCAATGGCGATCTCACCCTCGCGGGTCAGCAGTTCGACGGTGCCCATCTCGCGCATATACATGCGCACCGGGTCCGTGGTGCGGCCGATCTCGGTCTCGACAGCAGCCAGCGCCGCAGCGGCTTCCTCCGCCGCGGTTTCGTCATCTTCGGAGGCTGCCGCGTCCTCGTCATTGAGGATCAGGGAATCAGTTTCCGGCGCAACCTCGTGCACCTTGATCCCCATATCGTTGATCATGTTGATGATGTCTTCGATCTGCTCGGGATCGACGATATCGTCGGGCAGGTGGTCATTCACCTGGGCATAGGTCAGGAAGCCCTGCTCCTTGCCCTTGGTGATGAGGTCCTTCAGCTGGGATTGTTGAGTTTCGTTCATTGTAATTTAGCTAACTATAGTCCAAGACCATCGAGCCGGCGACGCGCGCAAGTGCACTGTCACCGGTACCCGCCCATTTACTTTCGACCCGCTTCGCGTCCTGCCAGTTTCGCCTTCAGCCTTTCGCGCTCTTGCTGCAGCGCGACAAATTCAGACCGCTGTTCTGCGCTTTGATCCGAGATACGAGGCATGGTCCCCAGATGTGCGTCCAACCAGGCCAGCTCAAGCCCCGTCAGTGCGTCGGAAAATTCTCTGGCCTGCTTTTCCTCGTCGCCGGGAAGCTCCCAGGTGGCCAGGGTCTGCAGGTGCGAAAGCGCGGGTTTTTCCCGCCAGAGTTCGAAAAGCTGAGCCGTAGTCATATTGGGCCGCCGAGCGCAAAACTCAACGAGCTCGAGGAGAATGTCGATTCCTGGCAAGCCGCTCCCGGACAAAGCCTTGCGGTCCACGTGCACGGCCAGCGCCGGGCGTTGAACCAGATGGGCCAGCGCCAGCCGCATGGGAGTCCTTTTCGGTCCGCCCGCCTGGTCTCTGCGACGATTCTGCCGCGCCTTCGTTGTTGCGGGTGCGGCGGCATGGATGCGGTGCCGGGCCAGGCTCTCCAGCCTTTCCGTCATCATGTCGCGGAACACGCCAGGAGGAATCCTCTCTAATGCCGGGCGCACCATCTCGACCAGTCGTGCCCGGCCGTCAATGGAGCTCATGTCCACCTGTGCTGTGAAATGCGCGAAGAAAAATTCAGACAGCGGCTGCGCCGAGTCGACCATGGCGGCGAAGGCATCGGCGCCCGCGTTGCGCACCATGCTGTCGGGGTCCTCGCCTTCGGGCAGAAACAGGAAACGTGCCTGACGGCCTTCGCGCAGCAGCGGCAAAACCGCCTCGAGCGCACGCCAGGCAGCCTTGCGCCCCGCCTCGTCGCCGTCAAAGCAAAACACCACCTCGTCCGCCGCACGGAACAGCAGTTCCGCCTGATCGGAGGTCGTTGCTGTGCCCAGGGTTGCCACGGCATTGCGAAAGCCATACTGCGCGAGAGCAACGACGTCCATGTAGCCTTCGGTCACCAGCATGCGGTCCATGCGGCCCTGTTTGCGGCGGGCGAGGTACAGCCCGTAGAGTTCGCGACCCTTGTGGAACAGCTCGGTTTCGGGCGAGTTGAGGTACTTGGGGCCGTCCTCGTCCAGCGCCCGCCCACCAAACCCGATCACCCGGCCTCGGCGGTCATGAATGGGGAACATGATGCGGTTCCTGAACTTGTCGTACGGGCCCTTGTTGCCTTCGCTGAGCAAACCGGCCCGCTTGAGGAGCGCGACCTTCTTGTCACTCCCGCCCAGCTTGTCCAGCAGCGCATTCCACGAAGCCGGCGCGTAGCCAACACCGAATTCGAGTGCGATTTCACCCGACAGGCCCCGCCCCTTCAGGTACTCGACCGCCGGTTCGTGCTCCTTGAGTTTGCCGGAATAGAACTGCGCCGCGGCCTCGAGCACTTCGTAAAGACCCGGCTCGCGGCGCGGCGCGCTCGATGCCTCTCGCGGCACCTTGAGCCCGACCAGGCCAGCCAGTTCCTCGACGGCATCCGGAAACTCGAGACCCTCGTAATTCATCAGGAAACCGATGGCGGAACCATGCGCGCCGCAGCCGAAACAGTGGTAGAACTGCTTTTGCGGGCTGACGGTAAAGGAGGGGGTTTTTTCTTCGTGGAACGGGCAGCGGGCCTGGAATTCGCGACCGGCGCGCTTAAGGGGCACGCGTCGTTCGACGACCTCGACGATATCGACCCGGCCGAGCAGTTCCTCGATGAACGATTCAGGGATCAGGCCGCTCAAGCGCCGAGTTGTTCGCGCACGGCCTGGCTCACGGCCTTCATGTCCGCCCGACCCTGGACCTGGTCGCGCAGGGCGTTCATCACGGGGCCCATGTCCCGCATGCTGCTGGCACCGAGCTGATCGATGGTTTCCCTGATCAGCGTATCGAGCTTTTCCGGATCGAGCGGCTCCGGCATGTAGCCCTGGATGACGCCAAGCTCGTAGCCTTCTTTCTTGGCCAGGTCGTGGCGCCCGGCGGCTTCAAACTGCTCAAGCGACTCCCTGCGCTGCTTGGTCATCTTGTCCAGAACGGCCAGCACCTGCGCATCGTCCAGTTCGATCCGCTCGTCGACTTCCCGCTGCTTGATGGCGGCATTGATCATGCGCAAAACGCCGAGGCGATCGCGATCCTGCGCACGCATCGCGATCTTGACGTCTTCAGCAATTCTTTGTTTCAACGACATGGGCACGCCGTGAACAGAAGGAACGAGGGGAAAGGGCGCCTGCGCCTGGCGGCAGGCGACCGCTATCAGCCGTCAGTACAACCGCTGACGGCGGGTGATTTCGCGCGACAGGCGACGCATATTGCGCTTAACGGCAGCTGCCGCCTTGCGCTTGCGCTCTTGTGTCGGCTTTTCGTAGAACTCGCGGCGGCGTGTTTCAGCCAGGATGCCTGCTTTCTCGCAGGACCTCTTGAAACGGCGCAGCGCGTATTCAAACGGCTCGTTTTCGCGAACTTTTACACTCGGCATTCCAAATCACTTCCTGAAAAACAATTAATGGGCGTAGCCGGCTATTTTACCCCGCAACGAACAGGTTGAGCAACATCAGGCGCGCAAGGGCGTTGGGACACGCGTTTGAGAATCCGCCCGCCAGCGCCGCCGAAGCGCTTTAAGGAGCGGCTTTAGCCGCGAAATTCAGCTAGCGAAAGCGACGTGCCCACCCCGCCGCGGGTCGGCATGGCCGGTGAGGCTGCCGTCGGCATCAAGAGACACCGCGTGAACCCCTCCGAAAAACAGGTTCTGGCTGCCCCAGGGCTCCAATTGCGGGACGACCTTTTTCAAGGCTTCGACCACGTCGTCGGAAAACCCGGTCTCGATGCTCAGCTTGTCCTTTTCAAGGTGCATGCGCGGAGCTTCGATGGCTTCCTCCAGGCTCTTCCCGAAGTCGATCAGGTTGATCAACACCTGGGATACAGCGCTGCGAATGCGATTGGAGCCGCCAGAGCCGAGCGCCACGTAGCGATCGCCTGGCAGGGCGGCCACCGCCGGTGACATCATCGAGGCCAGGCGTGCACCAGGCTTCCAGCGGTGGAAACCCAGAGGATTGAGATCTTCCTCGCCCAGCATATTGTTCAGCATGATGTCGGTGCCGGGCAGGATGTAGCCGCAACCTTCGCCATTTGAAGCCGTTAAGCTGGCAAGGTCGCCGTCACGATCGGCCACGCTGATGTGCGTGGTCCCGCGGCTGAAGAGCTGTTCGTTTGGAATGTCGCGCCAGGCCGCCAGCGCATCGGGCGCCAGCAACTGTTGCAGGACTTCGTCAGAAAGGCCGTTCTCGAGACTGAATTCGCTGCGCACGCCGTTGGCACCGCGCATGGCACGTATCAGCGCCAGTAAATGATCTTCGGAACCCCAATGCGAACCCGCCAGCGGAAATGCGTTGTCGTTCAGCAGCGTCAGGGCGTAGGCGATCAGGCCGCCGCCCAGCGATGGCGGAGAATTGATCGCGACCAGGGCGCCACGGTAGGAAAAGTCGACCGGATTGCGCCGCTCGACGCGGTAATCGGCGAGGTCTCTGAGGCTCAGTTGGCCGCCACGCGAGCGGCAGTCCTCCGCGATCCGCTGCGCCAGGTCGCCGCGGTAGAAGAAATCCGGACCCTCCTCGCCGAGCTGTTCCAACACCTCGGCGAGGTGAGGAAAACGTTGCGTGTCACCGGCCTTGAGCAGCCTGTCCTGGTCTTCCGGCGAGGCATACAGCGCATGCGCCTCCGGCGTCCCGTCGTAAATCGAGCGCAGCACCCGAATCACCTCGGACTGGAAGTCGTTGATCACGACACCACCGCGCGCCAGCTCGACGGCGGGTCGAACGACTTCGCGCAACGGTAGCCTGCCAAGGTCCTGGTGGGCACGGCAGATACCTGCTATCACCCCGGGAACCGCGATCGACCCCATGCCGATGTGAAATTCCTGCTTGGCCCAGCCGAAATCGGCGATGAACGGGTAAAAATCGATTTCATCTTCCGCCCTCGGCTGCTGCGGCGTCTGGCAGAAGAAATCGTAAACGCGCGGTTTTTCGTCCGCGGGCCTGGCCACCAGGAAACCGCCGCCGCCGAGGCTCACCAGCATCGGTTCGGCAACGGTCGCCGCGCACAGGCCGCCGAGCACGCCATCGAAGGCGTTGCCACCCTCTGCCATAACGCGCGCGGCAGCGGTCGAGGTCTCCCGATGCCCCGACGCCACAACCCCTTTCTTTCCCGGCGGAAATCCGGTCACCAATCCCGCTCCTCGTCCAGTCCCAGCGTCCCGCTATGGCAATGACGCCCTGGCGACATCATATAGAATTTCACCGATTCACAAGGAACATGGACCAATCATGCGTGTACTGGGCATCGAGACTTCCTGCGATGAAACCGGCGTTGCCATTTACGACCCGAAGGCCGGGCTGCTGGCGCACGCCCTCTACTCCCAGGCGGAAATCCACGCCGAGTATGGCGGCGTGGTGCCCGAGATCGCTTCCCGCGACCACGTCCGCAAGCTGCTGCCCCTGCTGGACCAGTGCTTGGCGGAGGCCAGGCTGGATCGCGGCGATATCGACGCTGTCGCCTACACAGCAGGCCCGGGGCTGATCGGCGCATTGCTGGTCGGCGCAGCGGTCGGGCGCAGCCTGGCGCTGGCGCTGGGCAAGCCGGCCGTCGGCGTGCATCACATGGAAGGACACCTCCTGGCGCCGCTGCTGGAGGACAACGCGCCGCACTTTCCCTTTGTGGCGCTGCTGGTTTCGGGCGGTCACACCATGCTGGTGGAAGTCGAGCAGGTCGGCCGTTATCGAATGCTCGGCGAGACCCTGGATGACGCTGCCGGTGAGGCCTTCGACAAGACCGCCAAGCTGCTCGGCCTGGGATATCCGGGCGGCCCGCGCCTGGCCAGGGCTGCCGCCGAAGGCAATCCGGAACGTTTTGATTTTCCCAGGCCGATGACGGACCGGCCGGGGCTGGACTTCAGCTTCAGTGGCCTGAAGACCCACACCCGGACGCTGTGGGAAAGACATGCCCGGGAAGAGCGCGACGAATCACTGGTGTGCGACATCGCCGCGGGCTTTCAGCGCGCGGTGGTCGAAACGCTGGTCATCAAGTGCCGCCGGGCCATGGATGAAACCGGGCACCGCAGCCTCATCATCTCGGGCGGGGTCGGTGCCAACCTGGAGCTGCGGGCGGCCCTCGAGCGTGAAGGCAAAAAGCATGGCTGGAGCGTGTCGTACCCGCGGATCGAGTTCTGCACCGACAACGGCGCCATGATTGCCTTTGCCGGTTATCACCGGTTGCAAGCGGGCGAAGCGGAGGACGTGGTCATATCGGCCCGGCCACGCTGGCCGCTGGAGGAGTTGAATCTCGGAGAGCAGCAGGCATGAACAGACCGGCCAATTCCGACGACCTCGTTTTCATCGAGGACCTGAGGGTGCAGACGGTGATCGGCGTGTTCGACTGGGAGCGCGAAATCCGCCAAACGGTCAGCATCGACCTCGAGATGGCCTTCGACATCACTCGTGCGGCTACCAGCGACGATATCGCCGACACCCTCGACTACAAAGCGGTTTCCAAGCGGTTGATCCGGTTCATCGAGGACAGCGAGTTCCAGCTCGTCGAGGCCCTGGCCGAACGCTGCGCGCGCATCGTGCTCGATGAGTTTCCGGTCCGTTGGCTGCGTCTCAAGCTGAGCAAGCCTGGGGCGGTGCGCGGCAGCAGCGCGGTCGGTGTGATCATCGAACGCCAGGCCGGCGACGAAGCCAGTTCATGAGCACAAAAGTCCGGCGCGTTTTTCTCGGCATCGGCAGCAACGTCGACGCCGAGCGAAACATTGGCGAGGGCGTACGCGAACTGGAGCAGGTTTTTCAGCGGGTTCGCCTGTCGCCTGCCTACCGCACCCGTGCGGTCGGCTTCGAAGGGGGCGATTTCATCAACCTGGCGGCGGCTTGCGAGACAAACATGCAGCCGCTGGAGATCAAATCCTGGCTCAACGCGCTCGAAGACCGCCACGGCCGTGCGCGCGACGTCCCAAAGTTCTCCGACAGGACGCTCGACATCGACATCCTGCTCTACGACGATTTCTGGCTGCACCTTCCGGGCCTGGAATTACCCCGCCCGGAGATCGAGAAGTTCGCCCACGTACTGCGTCCACTGGCCGACGTCGCGCCGGATGTGGTGCACCCTGTGCGAGGAATATCGATCGCCCGAATGTGGCGGGACTTTAATGACAAACCGGCAATGCATGCGATCCAGCTGGAAACTGTGACGAAGGGCACATGACCAGTGAACCGAATTTCGCCATTCTATCCTTGGCTCGAAAAATTCCCGGTAGATTGGGTCAGACCATCCACATGGGTTAGAGCCGAGCACTCCAGAGTGATGGTAATGCCCGACTCCTGCATTACCTGATTCTGTTCCCCTGCACTTCGGCGGTTGGCGGGCGGGAGACGAAGCACAGCGCTTCGACTCTGCCCCCACCGCCTTTTTATTCGTTTGAGCAAGATCGGACGGGCGACGATGTCGCCGCCGGATTACGACGCTTTGCGTCTTGCATCACGGCGGCTTTGCCTGCGACGGTCGCGACAAAAGCTGCAGCTACATATTCAGCGACCGGCCGCCGTCAACGTTGAGTATTTCACCCGTGATGTACGGCGCGTCCAACGCGAGGTAAGTAACGGCCGAAGCGATGTCCTCGGGGTCTCCCAAGCGGCCCAAAGCCGTTTTCGACAGAATGGATTCCTTGGCCTTGTCGGAAATCTCGCGGTCGGGCCACAGGATCGCGCCGGGCGACACCCCATTGACGCGGACCGACGGTGCAAGTTCGGCCGCCAGGGACAGGGTGAGCATGCGCAGCCCGGCCTTGGAGGCGCAATACACCGGATGTTCGGGCATGGGTCTGGCGGCGTGGATGTCGAGCAGGTTGACGATTGCGCCCTCGGCCTCGCGCAGGGCTTCCAACAAACCCTGGATCAGAAAATAAGGTCCTCGAAGGTTGCTGTTCAGCAGGTCTTCCCATTCGTAAAGGCGGGTGTCGCCCACCCTGGTGGGATAGAATCGCGACGCATTGTTGACCAACACCCTCAGCCCGCCGCCCCAGTGGGCCAGCGCCTCACGTGTTTGGTGGCCTAGGGACTTTACGCCTTCCATGCTCGACAGGTCGGCTGAAGCCAGGACGGCACTGTCCGACCGATCCCGGTTGAGCGCATCGGCCAGCGCCCGGGCGTCCTCGCCGCTGGCGTTGTAATGGACAATGACGTTACAACCACGGCGGTGAAGCCGACGGACGACAGCCGCCCCGATGCGCGCGGCGCTACCGGTGACCAAAGCATTCGCGTTGCTGGACATCACACCCCCACTCAAACACACTACCGGCGCCAAACTGACCCGATCCATGAACCTTTCCAGGCCGCCTGACATCCTGCCCGAACCCCCGAACGAGCTCAAGCAGCACAGCGAGCGCCTGGTGGGGCGCATCCGCGAGCGCATCGTCGCCGACGGCCCCGTCAGCTTCGCCGAATACATGGAGATGGCGCTGTACGAGCCTGGTCTGGGCTATTACTCCGCCGGTCTGCACAAGTTTGGCGCCGCAGGCGATTTCATCACAGCCCCCGAACTCGGTGACGTGTTTGGCGCTTGCCTGGCTAACCAGATCGCAGCAATTGCGGAACGGCTGGGTCGCTGCGACATCCTGGAGATCGGAGCGGGCAGCGGAAAACTGGCGGCGCAGCTCATGTCTGCAGGAGCGGCCCTGTGGCCGCGACGGTCGCGAGCACAGGCTCGCACCTACATGATTCTGGAACGCAGTGCCGATCTCAGGGAAGTTCAGCGCAAGACCATCGCGGCGGAAGTGCCGGGCCAGGCAGAAAACGTCCGCTGGCTGGACGCCCCGCCCGCCGAGCCCTGGGAGGGGGTGATGCTGGCCAGCGAGGTGGTGGACGCCCTGCCGGTCGAGCGGTTCGTCGTTCACGGTGACACGGTTCGGCAAGTGTGCGTCACTACCAATGGCGAGGGTCTCGCGCTCACGGATCGCCCCGCTCCGAATGTGCTCGAAGCTGCTGTCCGCGCCCTCGGACCGCTGCCGGACGGGTACTGTTCGGAAATCCAGCCACATCTCAGTCCGTGGCTGAAATCGGTGACGGCCGGACTCGAGCAGGGCGTGGTGCTGCTGATCGACTATGGGTATCCCAGGCACGAGTACTACTCGCCCGAGCGCCGTTCAGGCACGTTGATCGCGCACTATCGCCATCGTGCGCACGACGACGTATTGCGTTATCCCGGGCTACAGGACCTCACGGCGTTCGTGGATTTCACGGCCTTGGCTGAAGCCGGGCGCGTGGCCGGCCTGGACCTGCTGGGTTACACCAGCCAGGCCCTGTTCCTGCTGTCATGCGGGCTGGACGAGGTGGTCCAGGCGCGTCTCAGCGGCGACCCTTCGGCCGACATGGCTGTGACCAACGAGGTCCGACAATTGATGCTGCCGGGCATGATGGGCGAAAGGTTTCAGGTGATGGCGCTGGGGCGGGGTTGGCCGAAGGATATACCATTGAGGGGTTTTTCGTTTCGCGATCTGCAGGATCGATTGTAGGCGCGAGCCCGTGGTCGCGACCACAGCTTCGCGCTTACACGTCGCCCAACGCCGCAATAGCTTCTATTCTCGCCCGTCTGAGCGCCTTACCCATTTCCGGTCCGGGCGCTGCGCCATCGATATCGCTGGCCCGGATGGTTTGCACCGCTTCAAGTGCCAGCCGCAGTCGCTCGGCCTGCGGGTATGGCCGCTCCTCCAGGCCCAAGCGGCCGCGGTAGTCGGCTTCGCAGGCGGCCAGGAAACCCTCTAGTCGCTGCGGCCGACGAATGAAATCCGCGGCTTCGATCAGCCGCATCACGCTTGGCGGCCGCATCTCGATGACGCGGTGGCAGCGCAGGTGATGTTCACACACGATCATCGCCAGATCACGAAACTCACCCGGCGCCTTCAGGCGACTGCAAACCGACTCCACCACCGGCAGCCCGG
>JBFHEJ010000045.1:0-11457 GCA_041584255.1 Lysobacterales bacterium | reverse complement strand
GGCGCGCCACAGCTGCAGCAGGGGCAGGCCGGTAATTTCGTCAGGAACGGGCCGCAGCGGTCCGAAGGGCGAATCACCCGTCTCGCCCCGGTTCGCATAACGTTCCAGCGCAACCAACCCCAGCGTGACGGCTCCGGCACCGACGAGTCCAAATTTCAGAAAATCGCGACGCGTGTTGGCCATCGGCGATCCGAACCTATCTCGCTGCTCGCTTCATCATGGGCATCGGTCCCCTCAGAATCGCCCCGGCGGCATACCGCCGGAAAGTCCCTCAAGCTTTTTCATCATGCCGCGCATGCCGCCCTTACCAAACTTCTTCATCATTTTTTTCATCTGCAGGTGCTGCTTCAGCAGCCGATTGACGGCCTGGATATCTGTTCCCGAACCCGCGGCGATACGGCGTTTGCGCGAACCTCGAATCACGTCAGGAAAGCGCCTTTCCTGGGGGGTCATCGAGTTGATGATCGCGATCATTCGGGCGGTCAGCTTGTCATCGACACCGTCCTTGACCTGGGCAGGAAGCTTGGACATTCCCGGCAGCTTGTCCATGAGGCTGCCCATGCCGCCAAGGTTCTGCATCTGTTCGAGCTGCGAGCGAAAATCCTCGAGGTCGAACCCACGACCCTGGCCAAGCTTTTTGGCAAGTTTCTGAGCCTTGTCCTGGTCGACCTTGCGCTGCACGTCTTCAACCAGGCTCACCACATCCCCCATTCCGAGAATGCGTGACGCAACCCGATCGGGATGGAATGGCTCGAGCGCGTCCGTCTTCTCTCCCGAACCGATGAACTTGATGGGCTTGCCCGTGATCTGTCGCACCGAGAGCGCGGCGCCGCCCCTCGCATCACCGTCGACCTTGGTCAGAATGACACCGGTCAGTGCCAATGCGTCATCGAACGCCTTGGCGGTATTGGCCGCGTCCTGGCCAGTCATGGCGTCGACAACGAAAAGCGTCTCGTGCGGTGCGATCGCGTCGTGAATGGCGCGCACTTCCTCCATCATTTCCGTGTCGATGTGTAGCCTTCCGGCAGTGTCGACGAGCAACACATCACATGCCTGCCGAGCGGCCGCCGCCTTGGCTTCGCGAGCAATCACCACCGGGTCGCCGTCAGGATCGCTGGCCTGATGTACGGCACCAACCTGCTCTGCCAGTGATGCGAGTTGGTCAATTGCTGCCGGGCGGTATACATCGCAGCTCACGAGCATGACCCGTTTCCGTTCTCCCTCGATCAGCCTGCGCGCAAGCTTGGCCGTTGTGGTCGTCTTTCCGGATCCCTGCAGTCCGGCAAGCAGGACCACTACCGGGGGCTGAGCGTTTAAATCGAGCGCGGCATTATGTTCGCCCATCATGATGACCAGTTCATCATGGACAAGCTTGACCAGGGCCTGGCCAGGACTCACGCTCCTGATGGCTTCGAGGCCGACCGCCTTCTCCCGGATGTCCTTGATAATGGCCTGCACCACGGGTAAGGCGACATCTGCCTCCAACAAAGCCACGCGAATCTGCCGCAAGGCGTCATTGACGTCCTGTTCTGTCAGTCGCGCTTTTCCGCGCAAACGATCTACCGCGACCGACAGCCGCTCACTAAGGTTTTCAAACATGAAGCCGATCCATGAAGAATACGGGGTTCAGGTATTATAACTGCTGCCTCATTTCACTTTGTTGCATTCATGGGTGTGGGATTCCTCCAAACCGCCAGTCCACTTGTCGCTGCGGCGCTTTACCTGCTGGCCACCGCGGCCCTTTTCCGTGCACCCAGCGAAAAGGATCAAAGCGGACAGAATCGGGCCCTCGCCATTGCCGGCGCAGGCGCATTGCTCCATGCGGTCATCCAGGCACGGGCATGGACCAGTCTGCCGCTGGGCGAGGTCGACACTGCCACCGTGCTCTCGCTGTGCACGCTGGTTGTCGTCGCTTTGTGGGCGTCCAGCCTGCTGCGGCAGGACGCGGTGCCGGAAAGCGGCTTGATTGCCTTACCGTTGGCAGCACTGGCTAATATTATCGATGCACTGTTTTCAGGCCCGTACCTCGGCGCCGGCGCTTCCTTGCATGGATCGGCACCCGGTACGCTGGTGCACATCGTCAGTTCGGTCATTGCCTTCGGCATGCTGAGCCTCGCTGGGACGTACGCCATCCTCGTGCTGGCCATCGACCATTCGTTGAAGCGCCATGAACTAAGCACGCTGGTGCGCAGACTGCCACCGCTCGACAGGCTTGAGGGCCTGCTGTTCCGGCTCGTCGCTACCGGCTTCGCTCTCCTGACGATCTCGCTGGCCTCCGGGCTCATTTATGTCGATAACCTGCTGGCGCAGCACCTGGTTCACAAAACGATATTTGCCTTCCTGGCGTGGCTGGTATTTGGCGCGTTGCTGGTTGGGCGTTGGCTTTGGGGCTGGCGCGGCGCGACGGCCGTGCGGATGACCCTCGCCGGGGTCGCTTTGTTGCTGCTATCCTATTTTGGAAGCAAGCTGGTCCTGGAGGTCATTCTCGGTCGCAGCTGGTATTCGTGATGTTTTTTACGAGATGAGACCAACTTGGCTGACATTCCCTTAGGTACGCTCTACACGGTACTGTTCATACTCATCGTGCTTTCCGGCTTCTTCTCGAGTTCGGAAACCGGCCTCATGTCGCTGAATCGTTACCGCCTGCGCCACCTGGCGAACAGTGGATCACGAGGGGCGCGCATCGCTCAGCATCTGCTGCGCAAACCGGACCGGCTCATTGGCCTGATCTTGCTGGGAAACAACCTGGTCAATATTCTCGCCGCGTCGATTGCGACCGTGATCGGTATTCGACTCCTGGGTGATGGAGGCATCTGGGTTGCCTCTTTGATCATGACCGTAGTCGTGCTGATCTTTGCAGAAGTGGCGCCAAAAACCGTAGCGGCGCTCAACCCGGAAAAAATCGCTTTCCCGGCTTCTTACGTGCTGATCGTGCTTCTGCGGGTGTTCTACCCACTGGTGTGGCTCATCAATGGCTTCGCCAACCTCATTCTCAAACCATTTGGCGTCAAGACGGATGCCGAAGCCCTCGAGCGCCTCAATCTGGAGGAGCTGCGCACCCTTGTGCAAGAGGGTGGGCAAATCTCTAACGACCATCAGCGGATGCTGGTCAACATCCTCGACCTGGAACACGGCACCGTTGACGACGTCATGGTGCCAAGGCAGGACATCGTGGGCATTGATCTCGAGGAGCCCTGGGAACAGGTCATCACACAGCTCACTCAAACCGTGTACACACGCCTGCCGGTTTACCGGGAGACCATCGACAATGTCGAGGGCTTTCTTCATATCCGGGCAGTCATTGCGAAGCTGACGATTGGCAAGCTGGACCAAGCCGAGCTCAAACGCTCACTGCGCACACCGTACTTCATCCCCGAGGGCACCCCCCTGACACGCCAGTTGCTGGAGTTCCAGTCGAGAGAACGGCGCATGGCTTTGGTTGTCGACGAATATGGGGACATACAGGGCATGGTCACGCTGGATGACATACTCGAGGAGATCGTCGGGGTCTACACCTCGGAAGGCCGCGAACGCTCCCGACTGATACGGCGACTGGAAGACGGTAATTACCTGATCGACGGCGCCGCAAGTGTTCGAATGCTCAATCGCCAACTGAATTGGGATTTGCCTGAAGACGAGGCCAACACCTTGAATGGATTGATGCTCGAGCAGCTGGAGGAAATCCCCGATGGCAAGGCCAGCGTTCGAATTGGCGATCACATCCTGACAGTGGTGCAGATGAAGGACAAGCTGATCGAGCGCGTTCTGGTCAAGCCGTACCGGTCGCCCCAATAATACCGCGCGCTGACCGGACAACCACCCAAACCGCACATGCTGATCAACATTCAGTTTCTGCGTTTCGCGGCAGCGATGCTGGTCGTGCTGTACCACAGCAGCGCGCACCTGCGCAGCAGCGGCCTCGACCAGGGGTACTTATTTGGACTGGGCGAAGCCATCGGTTTTGCCGGCGTTGACATTTTTTTCGTCATCAGCGGTTTCATCATGGCCTGGACCACCCGCGAAGACGCCGGACTGCTGGACGCATCCGGGTTCATCAGACGACGACTGGCTCGAATCTATTCCGGATACTGGCCGTTCTTTCTCATCGCGATCGTGGTCTTTGCCTGGGCCGACCCGGTTTTTTTCCAGGGCTCTGACCTGGGTCGTTCGTCCGTCCTTTGGCCCACCAACAAGCTGCTGCTCGCGGTGTCATGGACGCTCATCTTCGAGCTGTATTTCTACTTTTGCTACACCCTCCTGATCACGCTTTCGCTCCACCGCAAAATGGCGGTGATGGTGGGTGTTTTCCTGATTGTTTGCGGCTGGTCGACATACAGCGAGTTTTTCCGCGGCGCGTACGCGCAAGGCGAGCTTGAGTACATGAGCATCGCCGAGTACTACATGGCAAGTCCGTACATGGCTGAATTCATCGGCGGGGCGTTGGCGGCAGGCTGGTTGATACGGCGTCCGGCCGGCCCCGGATTGCTTTGGCTGCTGGCTGGTGTCGCGCTGTTTACCTCGGGCGCCTGGTGGAACAATCAATTTTTCGACGGTCACATCGAGCAGGGTTACTGGGTGTTTTACCGCGTCCTGGTCTTTGGCGCGCCGTCGGTGCTGATTCTGGTTGGCCTTGTGCGCCTCGAAAACAGCGGTCGGGCCGCGCCCCTGCGCTTCAGCCTGCTGGCTGGCGGTGCCTCCTACGCCATCTACCTGAGCCATACGCTCGTGCTGACTGTCTCGCAGCACCTTGGCTTTAATCGCTGGATCGGCTCCACGACCCCAACCATAGCCACGATCGGGTTTCTCATTCTGGCCGGAGCGATCCTTGCCTACAGCATGCTCCATTACCGCTTGGCCGAACGGCCACTGCACCAATTTTTCTTGCAGATCGCCGGGGTTGGACGCAAGTCCTAAACCGACTCACTACCACAGGGCCTGGACCTGATCGAGCACCTCTGCAGCCGAGCGGACGACATGGATGGCAAGGTTGTCCGCCGCCGCACGCGGGCGGTTTGCTTCGGCCAAGAATACATGCCTGAATCCGTGACTATCGGCTTCGCGCAGACGCTGCTCACCGTCAGGAACCGGTCGAATCTCACCGGTCAGGCCAATTTCGCCGAAACAGACTGTCTTGTCCGGCAACGGCTTATCGCGAAAGCTGGAGTAAAGCGCCAGCAGCATGGCGAGGTCTGCGCCCGTTTCCGAAATCCGCACGCCGCCCACCACATTTATGAATACATCATGATCGCCCAAAGCAACACCCCCCTTGCGATGTAGCACAGCCAGGATCATCGACAGCCGGTTCGCGTCCAGGCCCAGTGCCACCCTGCGCGGCTGGCTGAAATTGCTGGCGTCCACCAGTGCCTGAACTTCCAGCAACAGGGGGCGCGTCCCTTCTCGTACCGCCGTAATCACGCTACCGGCCACCGGGCCGGTTTGTCCGGAGAGAAAGATCGCTGAGGGATTTTTGACCTCCTTGAGTCCTTTTCCGGTCATCGCGAACATGCCGAGTTCATTGGCCGCACCGTAGCGATTCTTCACGGCGCGCAGTATGCGGTAGCGGGAGCTGCCGTCGCTCTCGAAATAAAGCACCACGTCGACCATATGCTCGAGGATTCGAGGTCCTGCAAGGCTGCCGTCCTTGGTGACATGCCCCACCAGAACGACAGCGCAATTATTGCGCTTGCCCCACTGAACCAGCATGCCGGCGGATTCACGCACCTGGCTGATCGACCCTGGTGTGGACTGACTGCTTGCGGAATAAAGGGTTTGAATGGAATCGACGATCAGCACACCGGGCTTTTCCAAATCCGCAAGCGCAATCACCGTTTCGACGTTTGTTTCCGCCAGACAGCGAATATCTCGGCCGCCAATGCCGAGTCGCCCGGCCCGCAAACCGAGCTGGCCAAGAGACTCTTCGCCGGTGACGTACAGGCAGGATGACTTTTCCCTGAGCGCCGCGGCAAGCTGTAGCAGGATCGTCGATTTTCCGATGCCGGGTTCGCCACCGATGACCACAGCCGCGCCCCTGACCAGCCCACCCCCCAAGACCCTGTCGAGTTCGGAAGTGCCGGTAGCGATCCGGCTCTCTGCGCCATCAGAAGTCGCCAACAGCGGCATGACACGCGCCTCGGTCTTGCCCGCAAACCCGGCTCGAGCGCCGGGGCGGGCGCGGGGCGCCTTGAATTCGACCACGCAGTTCCACTGTCGGCACTCGGGGCACTGCCCCGCCCACTTGCTGAGTTCAGCGCCGCACTGCTCACAGAGGAAGTGCGTCTTGGCCTTCGCCGTCATCCCGAAACTCTCATCAGCACAGCGTGCTGTTGTAACAGATCGCAACCATGACGACCAGCGCAAGACAGCACCTGCATGCTTTTCTTACAATACGTGGCTCCTAAGTCGCAACGAGGATCAGGTTCGGTCAATCATGGACCCGCGAAAAGACCAGCAACTTATCGGCGAGTCGCCGTCATTCCTGGAGGTGATCGAGCACGTCTCGCGCGTGGCGCCGCTCAATCGTCCCGTGCTGGTGGTGGGTGAGCGCGGAACCGGCAAGGAGTTGATCGCCGCCCGCCTGCATTACCTCTCATCACGCTGGGACCGGCCCTTCGTCAAACTCAATTGTGCCGCGCTGCCGGAATCCCTTCTCGAGACCGAACTATTTGGCCATGAGGCCGGGTCCTTCACCGGCGCCACCCGCAGACGCCTGGGGCGTTTCGAGCTGGCCAACCAGGGCAGCTTGTTTCTCGACGAATTGTCCAGCACCTCTGGCCGGGTACAAGAGAAGATCCTCAGGGTCATCGAGTACGGTGAGTTCGACCGAGTTGGCGGCAGCGACACCATTCGAACCGACGTGCGCATTATCGGAGCGACCAACGAAGACCTGCCGACGCTGGCCAGCGAAGGAAGCTTCCGTCCAGATCTTCTCGACCGGCTGGCGTTCGATGTGATTACCCTGCCGCCGCTCCGGGAGCGGAGGGAAGATATCCTCCAATTGGCTGACCACTTTGCCGTCAAGATGGCTGGCGAGCTGGGCATGGAGTTGTTCGAAGGATTCGCGGAAAACGCAAAGGAGCAGCTGATGGAGTACGCCTGGCCGGGCAATGTCAGGGAACTCAAGAATGTCGTCGAGCGCGCTGTTTATTCGGGGCTCGGCAAGGAAGGCCCGATCGATACGATAGATTTTGATCCGTTCCAATCGCCTTGGCGTCCGCAAGCAGAGCGTGACGAAGAAGTCGGGACGCACTCGAAACCCAGCCCTGGCGGGCCCTACGACTTCAAGGAACACATCCAGCAATACGAAATCGAACTGCTCCAGCGCGCGCTGCAGGGGTGTCGCTACAACCAGAAAAAGACTGCCGAATTCCTCGGAATGACTTATCACCAATTGCGCGGGTATTTGCGCAAATACGAGATCACCGAAACCGAAGATTGATCGCTCAGTCGAGCCCCCGGACGACGGTGCGCACCCTGGCGGTCACCCCACAAACCAGTTCATAAGGAATCGCGTCGGCCCACCGCGCCACCTCTTCCACTGGCAGACCCTCTCCCCACAGCGTGACCGTGTCCCCGACACGGGCCTCAGGGTGGCCGCGCAGGTCGATGGTCGTAAGGTCCATCGATACCGGACCGATCAAGGCTGCACGCCTGCCATTGACGAGGACCGGTGCGCCCTGTTGCAGCCTCCTCGGATAGCCATCTCCGTAGCCAATCGCAGCAATCCCAATGTTCAGGTCTTCAGGGCATTTGTGCTCTGCGCCGTAGCCAACTGATTCGCCCTTGCGCACCCTGTTGATTGCGATCAGCTCACTCTGCAGAGTCATCGCCGGTCGAATGCCGATGCTGTCCGCTGACCGGTGTCTGCATGGCGAAACGCCGTACAACATGATTCCAGGGCGGACGATGTCTCGATGACTCTGCGGAAAATTCAGGATCGCAGCCGAGTTGGCCAGGGAAATCGGACCCGCGAGATCGCGGACGGCATCGTCAAAGGCGCGAATTTGGTCCTCCGTTTTTGGGTTTTCGGGGGCATCAGCGCAGGCAAAGTGGCTTATCAATACGATCTGCCCGGTACCCGCAAGCGCTCGAACCGCGGCGTAGGCTTCGGCCGCCTGCGCGGTGGGAAAGCCCAGGCGATGCATGCCGCTGTCGATCTTCAGCCAGAATGTGCCGAGACCGGTCTGCCCGTGCTTTCGGAGCAGTTCAATTTGCGTTGGATGATGAATGACCTGCTCGCAGCAAAGGGCCACAGCCGCTTGAAGCTCGCTAATGTTCGCCGGACCCTCCAGCATCAACAAACGATCATTCCAGCCTTGGTCCCTGCAGGCTGCAGCCTCATCCACAGTCGCTACCGCAAGAATGTCGGCGTCCCCGAGCGCCGGCAAGACATGCGCCAGACCATGCCCGTAAGCGTCCGCCTTAACGACAGCCGCTGCCAGGCTGTGAGGCGCAAACGATCGGACACGCGTCAGGTTGGTCCTGACTGCATCGAGATCGATGGATGCGATGGTGTTTCGGGTCACGCGCGAGCCTCGATTGTCGCCAACCTCTCCGCCGTAAACCTATCTGTGCAAGACGGCGAAAAAATGGCTTCAGGCTGGCGGAGCGCTGGTTTGGTGGTAGGCGTAATCCGGCGCGAAATTCGCGAACCTCAGCCAACGACCCTGGAAAGACAGGTTGATGGTTCCGGTCTCGCCGTTGCGATGTTTGCCGATAATGATCTCGGCCTTGCCTTTCTCCGGCGTTTCCGGATTGTAAATTTCGTCGCGATAAATAAAGACGATCAAATCAGCGTCCTGCTCAATCGATCCGGATTCGCGCAGATCCGCCATCACGGGTCGCTTGTTTGGCCGCTGTTCTAAAGCCCGGTTTAGCTGCGAAAGCGCGACAACCGGCACATCGAGTTCCTTGGCAAGCGCCTTTAGCGAGCGGGAAATCTCGGCGATCTCGGTGGCACGATTCTCTCGCGTACCGGGCACTGCCATGAGTTGCAGGTAGTCCACAACGATCAAACCGATGTCATGTTCCCGCTTGAGTCTCCGTGCTCTTGCTCGAAGGTCCGCGGGAGAAAGCGCCGGTGTTTCGTCGATAAAAATCCGGCTCTTGCCAAGCAGGTGCATTGCGGATGTCAGTTTGGGCCAGTCCGTGTCTTCCAGTGATCCGGTCCTCAGCTTGCCCTGCTCCAGTTGCCCCAACGAGGAAAACAGCCGCATGACAAGCTGCAAAGACGACATTTCCATACTGAAGACAGCGACAGGAATTCCGTGCTTGATCGCAGAATGCTCAGCGATATTCATCGCGAATGTGGTCTTGCCCATCGAGGGTCGGCCTGCCACTACGATCAGGTCAGCATTCTGAAGGCCCGCGGTCTTGCGATCGAAATCCTTGAAGCCGCTCGGCAGTCCGGTGATCTCGCCCTCGTGCTCGGCGAGTTCCTGCAATCTCTCCAATGCGTCCTTGATCACTTCCTGTACGGCGACAAAACCGGAACTCGCCCGTGCCCCTCGGTCCGCTATGGCGAAAACCAGCCGCTCCGCCTCTTCGAGCAACTCTTTACTGTCACGTCCGTCAGAGCTGAAGGCGGACGCTGTGATTGCTGCTCCAACGTCGATTAGCTGGCGGAGGATGGACTTTTCGCGGACGATTTCGGCATAGGCCTTGACGTTTGCCGCACTCGGCGTCGCGGCAGCCAGAGTGCTGACGGTCGTACCGCCTTCGATCACGTCGATTTTGCCGTGCGCTTCAAACCATTCCGTTACGGTTACCGCATCGGTTGGCTTGCCAGTTTCATTGAGTTCGCTGATCGCCCTGAAGATCAGCCTGTGGTCCTCTCGATAGAAATCCGCCTCGGTGACGACATCCGCCACTTCGTCCCAGGCATTCGACGAAAGCAGCAGTCCGCCAAGAACGGCCTGCTCGCCCTCTATCGAATGCGGAGGAACCTTCAGATTCTCGACTGAAGCCAGTTTAGGTGAGGCCATACTCGGTGACTACGGGCAGAAACCAGCAGCCGGACATCTCCCGGCTGCTGTTCGCAGAATAGAATTTTGCCGGGAGCGACGCAAGCGATTAAGTCCCGGCGAGCGAATTATTCGGACTGAACGATGAGTTTGATCTGGATTTCCACGTCGGCATGCAACTGCAGGTGGATGTCGAACTCTCCCGTAGTGCGGACCGGTCCCTCTCCCATCAGTACTTCACTCTTCTCCACCTGGTGTCCGGCTTCTTCGAGCGCTGCAGATATTTCGCGAGGGCCAATCGACCCGTAAAGATTTCCCTCCTCACTGGCGTTGGCCGTGATGGTCACAACCACATCCGCCAACGCCTCTGCTCTACGTTCAGCTTCGCCCAGGCGGTCGTGTGCAGCCCGCTCCAGCTCAGCGCGCTGCGCTTCAAAGCGTGCGACATTTTCGGCGGTCGCGGGTACTGCCTTTCCCTGTGGCAGCAGATAATTGCGACCATAACCCGGCTTTACGGTAACTGTGTCACCCAGGTCGCCGAGGTTTTGTACTTTCTCCAGTAATATCAATTCCATGGTATCTCTCCGAACAACGGTCGGGTTAGCCGTTTGGCCAGGTGCTGTCGGTCTAGTGGTTGTCGGTGTAGGGCAGGAGCGCAAGGAAGCGCGCGCGCTTGACCGCGGTTGCTAACTGGCGCTGGTAATTGGCCTTGGTTCCCGTGATGCGGCTCGGAACAATCTTGCCGGATTCACCGATGTACTGCTTCAGCAGATTAACGTCCTTGTAATCGATTTCCGAAATTCCGTCGGCCGTAAAGCGGCAATATTTTCTGCGTCTGAAATGGCGTGCCATGTTTGTTCTCCCGTTCCTGCTCAGGCTTCCGCGCCCGGTTTGGAATCTTCGGGCTCTTTGCCCGCTTCGGCTGCAAGTGCAGCCTTCTTGTCTTCTGATTCCTCTTCAGCGTCATCGTCTTCGTCAGCGTCGTCACCAGCGGGCTCATCGTCATCACTTTCGGAAGGTCCTTCCTGATCCTCGACATCGCCATCGAAATCTTCATCCGAATCCTCGTCATCCGAACCCTCGTCATCCGAATCGTCATCATTGAAATCGGAGTCGGAGTCGCTGTCGTCCTCGTCTCCCGCGGACGGCCTGCGGCGTGGGGGGCGATCCTTGTCTTCCTTGCCCTTCAGCATCAGCGACGGCTCCACGACCGCTTCCTGCCGGCGAATGGTCAGATGCCGTAGCACGGCGTCGTTGAAGCGAAACATACCCTCGAGTTCTTCCAGAGTTTCGCCATCACACTCGATGTTCATGAGGATGTAATGCGCCTTGTGCAGCTTGACGATGGGATAGGCGAGTTGGCGCCTGCCCCAATCCTCCAGGCGATGAATCCGGCCGCCGCGGCCTTCGATTGCGGAGCGGTAGCGCTCCAGCATGGCGGGAACTTGCTCACTCTGGTCTGGGTGGACCAGAAAGCAGATCTCGTAGTGTCTCATTG
>JBFHEJ010000044.1:0-11624 GCA_041584255.1 Lysobacterales bacterium | reverse complement strand
GCCATGGCGACAACGGTCAGCACCGCGGTGGCGAGCAGTACCAACCCAACCGCACGGTCACAACGAGCAGATTCCGATCGAGTCATTCGAACCTCGTGCCGGTCAATCCATCGCGGGGAAAACAGCAGGCGGGCGCAAAGCCCGCTCTGGGGCCAGGAGAGCGTCCTCCCTCCGCTCGAGAAAAATGGTCGCTCGAAGGACTAGTGAAGCCGCTGAGAGAACCCCTGGGCTTCGCTGACATGGTCCCCGCGGGACGCCAAGGGTCGCTGCGTCACGATTGATGGCAGACGACCGATCCCGTAGCGCGGAGCTTGCCCTGGCGGTGTCGCTTCATTCGGCTCTTTCAGGACCCTCATGGCCTCGACCCGGCCGACGACACTGCGCTTCAGTGGCGGGGCAGATTGGGACAGCTCCCGATCTCGACGTTTCGCCTTTAGAATCAGGATCCAATTTGAAATCAGGGCAAAACTCAGGAAGACGATCATGGCCGCCATCGCCAGGAACATCAGATTGATGTAATACATGTGGAACGCCTTTATTGTCTTCCCCGCAAACAGGCAAGCAAAGACTTGCCACCGGGTTTGCCGTCCTCGAGGCTTCTGGCCTCAAGGCGACACTTCCAGACATTCAACGTCCATTTGATCCGTGTCGGGGTTTCGGCCCATGCCCTGGGCCGAAGAGATTCGTGATTTTCAATTTATCAAGTACTTGCAGAACTTTCAAGAATTTGCAGCGACTTGGGGATCGCACTGAGCACGCTCTGGAATAGGCCCTGATTTCGCCGGCCGGCCGCTGATCGGATTTGCCGGGTCCAAAAATCGACCGCTTCGCTACCGCACCGCGCGTCAAGCAGGGTTGAGGCGGCGGGGGGTGCAGCCACCCCCGCCGTCGATCGTTGCCGTTCAGTTGGAGCCGAAAAACTCTTCGCGCCAGCCGATGTTTTCGCGCCAGCTTGCAATAATGAGTTCGCCGGGGCCGGCCTCATGTGGCGATCCGGGTCCCGTTTCACATTCGGGGCTCCACATCACCTGTCCGGCCGCATCCAGCAGCGCATGGGCAGCCCAGAGCGCGTCGCAATTGAACTCGTAAAGCGCAGTGCCGCCGCCGTTGTTGTAGAAACTGGACTCGCCAAAATCCAGAACCACATCCTCTCCCTCTGTATTGATCACGACGACCGAGCCGGCGTGATCGCCACCGGTGCCACCGCCGTCGATGGTGAAGCTGCCCCCCAGGGTTACGATCAGGCCCTTGAAGTTGGGCGTACCGTTCCAGGAAAGCGCGCCATTGACGAACATGATGCCGGCGCCCGAAATATTGCCGCCGAAGGAAGCATTGCCGTGGATATACGTAATCTGGGGATAGCCCACGGTTCCAAAAACGGTATTGCCGTTGTCGATGACACTGCTGGCAGAGTAGCAAAAGCCCTGGCACACGCCGCCGATCTGAGCCTCCTGCGCCGCTGCCTCGACATTGGCACGGAAATCCTCGACGGTCACCGGGCTCGCCCAGGGTGCGCCAGGCGCGGTGGTGATCACACCGCCAATGTAGTTGCCGATGCGGTTATCGCGAATGCCTTCGCGGATTTCATCGGTCATGGCGTCACAGCCGCCGGTAATCGCCGGCCCGCCGTTGCCGTCGACTTCGAAAGAGTTCGAGTTGGGGAAATCGAAAACTCCGGGGTTGCACGACGGAAAACAGATCGCGCCGCATCCGTCACCCGCAGCACCGATATCGCCAACAGCGAGCCTGACTTCAATGTCACGTTGTGAAACCACATTGCCGCCGGCAGTCACCGCGCCCCGGCTGAGCACGAAAAGCTGTGAACGCAGCGGACGACCGCCCTCGGCGTCGGGATATTCGTCGGCCAGGCAATACATGCGTTGCTTGAGGCTGGCCTCACCGACACTGCCCATGTCGATCCAGCCTGTCGGATTGTCCCAACCATCGTGATTTAGGGTGCCGCACAGTTCGTCAGGCGCAGAACCCTTGTGAGAGTCGTAGAAGTTGATGGCATTGTTGGCGCCTGCCGCGGCGGCTTCGAATGCCACCGTCTGCAAGCGCATGTTGCCCGCGCTTCTTTCCTGGAGGTGGGAATTATGAAAGCTCGATACTCCCAACATAGTCAGCATGAGCAGTGTGAGGAGGCTCAAAAGCATCGCCACACCCTGCTGGTTCGAGAGGTTGCCCGGAAATGTCATGACAATTCTCCTTCCTTGGTGAAGCCATTGCCTTCCAGGTTGGATGGGGACCCGCCCGCCTGTCGCACCCATGGGGACGTCAGTCGGGGAGTCGAACTTCAGCCACGAAGCAGAATTATTAGTTGGTAGTTACCTTGCGGCTGCCCACGCCACACACACGAGCACGTCCTTTCTCCTGTGCTCAGTGATCCCTGGTCTGGTCGATCTACCAGCTGGTGGTGGTTCATTACCCTTGAAAACACCGAAGTTCCAACTGGGGGAACCCTATGGTTCCTAAGCAGATTATAAGCGCGCCGGCCATACGGCGCTCTACCGCTAAGCTCTTGATTCTGACCGTTGATCCGCCAAAACCGCCCGCATCAGGTGTCAGGATCGTCGCGATGGTTGATGGAGGCCGCCAAGTCACAGCTGGCTGCGACGTGAAATCCGGACGGGATCAAGTCCGCACTCTCACTTACCTTCGCGCGGCTTTGTCGCTTGATTCACTGCTTTTGGTGCTTCACTTCGCTCCAGGAAGGGGCGTTTTCGCGCCATTGCCGAAGCCTGCTAAGCAGGCTTTGGTTATCGTCGTCCGACATGCGGCGCAGGGCGCCGAACAGCTCGCCGCATTCGGCCACGTGGGCTTCCATGTGTTCCACCCGTTCGATCAGCGACTTCCGCCGGGCTTGAGAAACTGCGTCGCCGGGGTCCAGGTCCAGGAGTTCGCGGACTACTCCGTAGCCTTCGTGATGGTCACGATACATCCCGGCCACTTCCTCGCGCGGCAAAATCGCCTTCAGCGCGGGATAAAAATCTTTTTCTTCGAACGCGATGTGGGCACCGGCCTCGCGGTCGACCCTCGCGGCGATTTCACGAGCCGCGCATAGATCGCCGTCGGCCAGTGCCGTGCGCAGCGCATGAAGAGCCCCGCCGAGCATGGCGTGGTCCTCGCGAAATGCCTTGTGGAGTGCTTTCTTGATGTGCATCAGGCGACCCTTGCTACTGGACTTCATATAATCTGCCATTATCAACCCTTCAAGGGTGATGTAGGCCTAACTATGTGTCGACTATACGGCTTTTGCGCGACTGAGCCCACAAAAGTCGAGTGTACGCTGGTGCATTCCCAAAATGCCCTGATGAACCAGAGCAGAAGCGACCTGGCCGGTTTCGACCACCCGGACGGCTGGGGAATTGCCGCCTATGACAACGATGGCCCCGTGATCGAGCGTCAGGCCTGGGCGGCCTATCACGGAGAGCATTTCAAGCGCACCGCGGCGCGCGTGTATGCACGGGTCGTGGTTGCGCATGTTCGCGGCGCGACGGTGGGCGCACCGTCACTGGAAAACACCCATCCCTTCCACTGGCGCCATTGGTCCTTCGCCCACAATGGAACCATTCATCATTTCGAAAGCATGCGCCAGCGCCTGGTGGATGGCATCTCCAATGAATTGAAACCATGTATCAAGGGTGACACGGATAGCGAGCACGTCTTCTATTACGCGCTCTCGATGATCCAATCCGAACCCGGGGCCGAACTGCAGGACGCGCTGCGCACCACCGTGCAGAACCTCGACCACTGGTCGCGCGAAATCGACCCTGCGAAACCGGCCAGCGCCAATCTCATCCTGACCGACGGCAAGCAGATCGCCGGCACCCGCCTGGGGCGGTCACTCCATTACGTTAAGCGAAGCGGCATCCTGGACTGCGAAATTTGCGGCTTCCCGCATATTCACCATCACCGGAGGGCCAGCTACAGGGCATTCGTGGTGGCTTCCGAACCGTTGACCGATGAGCACTGGTGTGAAATGCCCGAGCGATCGACATGGAGCGTCGACCGAGGCTGCACTGCATTGCGCATTGAGTCCTTTTAGCGCAGCGCTCTCAAGACAAAGCGCCTGCAGAAAGGGCCTCTAGCCCTGACAAAACACTGCGGGCTAAAGGGTTAGCGAAACTCCAGCAAACGACGTTCCAGCTCGTCGCCAGTAGCATCGCTGATCTGCAGCCACAACCGTGATGCCGGTACCTGCTCACTGGACACTACCGCCGTGGCATGCCCACTGGCGTTGGGTGCAGACTGCCAGGAGAGCACTGTTTCGCCCTGCGGGTCCACCAGGGCGAATTCCAGGCTGTTCCTCTCGCGCGCAGCCAGTCCCAATTCGATATCGAGCAGAATGGCGGTCCGGCCTTCGGGTTTCTGCACCATCACGTCGGGCGTCTGCCCACCGGAGGAGCGCATGACGGGAACCGGCACAGCCAGCACTTCTCCGAGCGGCGCGGCCAGCGCCTCCATCCGGCCTTCGAGGTCAACAAGGTCGCTGCCCGTCTTCCACCACATCAACGTGCTCAACACCGCAAGCGCGATGGCGGCGGCCATGGCGAGGCGACGCCAGGCCGACGGGCCCGACGACTCCGGCAGCAATTCTGCGACATTGGACGCAGGTTGGCGTTTCGCATCGAACGCCATGGCCCCGCGCAGCGCCAGTGTGGTCTCCAACTCCTGCTGCAGGTCGATGGAATCCATGAGTTCGAGTTCGAAAGCCTCTACGTCTGGAGTGGAGAGCTTCCCCCGCAGGTATTGATCCACCCGCTCCTGGTTCTTGGTTCTCTTAGTCATCGAATAATGCCCCTATCAGCAATTCCTTCATTCGAGGATGTTCGTTAATCAACTCCCGAATCCTTGATCTGGCTCGGTAGAGTACACGGTCAAAGTGGGTGGAAGTGAGGTTCAGCTCTGCGCAGATGCGTTCCTTCTCCTCATCGGCCAGGTAAAACCGTCTCAGGATTTCCCTGTCCCGGGGGATTGCGAGCTGTCCAAGTGCGTCTTCGAGCGCCATCCTAACTGCCCTGTCATCGAGATTTCTTCCCTCTTCATCCCATTGTGAGAGATGTTGCAGAATTATCTCAGCATCCTGGGCAATGTAACGCTTCTCTTTCCTATAGTGGTCGATGCTGACGTTGATGGCGATGCGCCGCACAAATGCCGACAGGGCTTCCGGGTTTCTCAATGCACCGGCACGCAGCCTGCGCAGCGCGACCACGAAGGTGTCCTGGCAAAGATCCCGGCAAAGATGAGGGTTGCCGGTTCTTTGCAACAGAATCAGGCGCACGCCAGCGGTGTATTTTTCCACCAGCTCAGACTCAGCCGACCGGTCGCCGCTTTCGATGCGGCTCACCAGATCGTTCTGTTGCTCTATCGAAACAGCAGCACTAAACACGCTCGTCCCAACCCTGGACTCAATATCCTCACCGCCAATTAAAGCAGGTTTCGGCGCATTTCTCATCTAGGTGGGATGATCCGGCGATTGGCAACACTTCACTATAAGTACTGGCATTTTGCCCCTCGGCACCACAGAAAGGAGTCATCAATGAGAAACATTGCAGCAAAATTTGCGCTGATCGCGCTGTTATTGGCAGTGAGCTTTTCCACCATCGCCCGGGATGCAACGACCGTCCTGCTCGAGCAACTGGACAGGGGCGGGTGCGGGCCGTCCAGCCTGACCAGCGGCATCTGGACCATCAGCACCGGCCCGGTCGGCACCCACGGCGAACTCAATTGGGGCGACCGGCTGGAGTTCGAGGTGACGGGACGTCCCTCCAATTACGACAACAGTGCCCAGTTCAATGTCTGGAAAAACGGCATTCCATGGCGCAGCGCGGATGGCTGGAGCGGCGCCTGCGTGCGCGACGGCCACCACACCGTGTACGTGGTCACAGGCACGGTCGAACTCGACGGCTGCCTTCACGAACTCGCCATCGGCCGTCTCGACCACAACGACGCCCTGAGCGGTCGCATCGAGGTTATCTTCGAACACGCCGAGGACCGGGTCGCCTGCACGGACGTCCACAACCGCGACGCGTTTCGCCATCCCGGGCACGCGCATGGTGACCATGACTAACTGATATTCAGTTGCGATAGAGCTGAAAGGCCGGCCAGTCCGGTTTCTCGCCGGCCGTAGATTGGGCGATGTGGCGACGCTTGACCTGGGCAAGCGCGGCGGGAACGTTTTTGCCTTCGAGCATTGCGGCATAGAATTGCAGGACGAACTCTGCGGCAAAGGCGTCAGCCACAGGCCACAGAGTGGCGACCACGGCGCCGGCGCCCGACTGCAGGAAGGCCGGCACAAAACCAAGATTGCTGTCGAAGGAAAAAGCGTTGACCCCCGAAGTCTCGCAAGCGCTCAAGACTACTAGATCGGCGTCTAGCAGCACGTCGCGAAGGCTTAGTGGGGTGAGGAAAGCCGCCTGATCACCCGGCCCCGAGACCATCAGGCGTGACAGTTCCGGGTACTCCAGGTTGATCCGGGCGTGGCTGGCGATATGCACCACGTCCGCCGCGGCAAAGGCCGGCAAGCGAAACAGCCCCGCATCGAGCGAGTCTTCCCTGGCGCTGGTGACCACCTTGCCTGCCAGCAAGTCCGACAGACCATCCAGCTCGCTAGAAGCCGAGGGCAGCGCCGAAAAGCGGCTTCCCGGCTGCCGGGGATCGCCGGCCAACAGAAACTTCTGCCAGTCGCGCGCCCGGCCGTCTGACTGCCCTGCCCGGCCCAACGCCTCCAGTGACAGCACGTTGATGACCACATGGTCCTGGCCAAGGTAACGGCCCTGGATCCTGACGGCTTCGAATGGAAAGCCGGCGAGCGGGCCGGCAGACAGCAAAAAGATGGTTTCGGGCAGCTCCGGACCAAGCGGCGCGAGCAGCACCTCGCCCAGCGCGCCGAGTTGCTCATCGAGGAGGGTATTTCCCACCACCTGCAATCCGGTTCGGGCCCGCTCGATAGCCTGTGCGCTTTCCTTTGTGCCCTCCAGTGCCGACATCCGGATACCATCCGAGGTGGCCAGCCAGGCCCAGGTTTTGGAAGATTCCAGATAGAACGCAAGGACCCCCGCATCGTCCGGCAGACCAGCCAATAGGGCTTTCAGCTCTGAGGCGCCCAGGGACGGTTGGATGCCCTGCATCTCCGCCCTCAGCTGCAGCAGTTGGCGGTCAATGGCCTGACGCACTTCACGCCCTTCCGCTGAATCACCCTGACCCAATGAGGCCAGCATGCTGCGCAGGGACGCGGTAGCGGCTGCGCCGCCGTCCCCCTTGGCCAACACGCGATTCTCGCCGCCCAGAGAAGTGTTCAGCAGCCGATTGAAGGCCAGGAGCGAATGCACCGCCCGTTCAGGCGCCCCACGGGATTCATCGAGTGCGAGCGCCATGTAAAACTCGAAAATCCTCACCCTGCCTTCCCAGTACCAGGCGCCCAATACGCCCGGCAACCTCTGGCGAAAGAGCTGGATGTCATCGACCAGGGCTTCCGTGGCAGCCCATGCCTCATCCGCTGCACCCAAGCGGGCGAGGATTTGCGCAAAAAGGAAACGCGCCTCAATCGACTGGCTGGGGGTGGCGAACGCCAGCACCTCTTCCAGTGCCGTACGCAGAGAAGATGGTGCGCAAGCTGCACCGGCCTGGTCGGCAATGGCGCACCATTGCAAGCGCGCGCGTACGGCCAGGCCATCATCGCCGGCGGCCATGGCGGCGGCCTCCGCCTGGCTGAACAGTGCATTCGCGCGCGGGCGGTCATCAGGGAATTCAGTCAGGGCATCGATGCCCTGCTCGTACAGGAAAGTCGCCCGGTGGCGATCCGAACTCAACAGTCCGCCCTGGCGTTCACGGGCCATCGCCATACGGTCGAACTGCCCCAACCTTCGATAAAGCCGCGCCAGCACCCCAAAGCCGTCGCGCAGCCCGCGGGAAAACCCGGCCGCCTCCATGTCAGCAATCGCAGCGGTCAGCACGGACAGGGCCCGCTCGGGATTGCCAATCGCCTGGTAGGCATGGGCCAGCGACAAGCCACTGCGCCCTTTGCCTTCGGCCGAATTCAGGGTGCGCCAGATGTCCAGCGCCTTGCCCTGCGCCTCGATCGATTCCGGGAACAGGTAGAGCCGTTCATACAAGCGGCTGAGTTCGGACCAGTTGTGTGCCAGATTCGCGTCGGACCCCTCATCCAGAAGCCGGGCATTGATTGCCCTGAGTTCGGCCAGCGCACCATAAAAATCGCCCTGGCGTTCTTGCACCAACGCCAGGTTGCCACGCACCAGGGACTCGAATGCGGGATCGCCGAGATCAAGCGCCAGGTCCAGTGCCCGAGAATAAAATTGCTCCGCTTCCTCATAGCGATCCTGGTAAAAGTAGCCGATGCCGCGCGTGTTGAGCGCCCAGGCCTGCTCGAAGCGGTAATTCTGTTGCGCGGCGAGCGCGACGGCACGCTGTAGCACCTCCTGGCCGCGGTTCGCCTTGTCCCGCGCATCGTTGGGTTCGTCGCCCTCGCGACGCTCAATCAGCGCCTGTCCTTCGAGTTGCGTCGAGGCCAGCACGATTCCACGAAAACCCAGTGCGGCGGCCTGCCCTTGAATATCCCTGGCCATGCGGATGGCGCCGTCATAGCGGGCCAGCGGAAAGTAGTGAATGTGTGCCCGCAGATATTCTGCCCAAAGCCGAGCCTGATCATCACCGGAGCGTTTGAAGCCAGCGGCGGCGGATTCGAGCCATTCAGCGCGCTCCTGCCACACATCGGGTGACTCGTCGTCTGTGGCTTGTATGGCGGCTTCGTAGGCCCGGTAAGCTTCGATGCGGGCCAGCTCCCAGCGGGAATCCGCCGGCAACTCAAAAACCGCAATCGACAGTTCAGAACGGTTGGTGACGTGCCGCGGGTCCAGGGTAATCCGCTTTCGCGGCGAGTCCGTCTGAGTGTCAATCACATGAAAGACGGGAGAGTGCCGTATGTAAGGCAGTCTTGCGGTGCTCGTCGGTTTGCCGTTGTTGTCGCTGATTTTCGACTCAAACTCGGTCTCGAAGCCCTGGACACGCACCAGTAAGGCACGGCCCGCAACCTGAGGCAGCTCGAAAACGACTGGCCGGTGCGCCGCCACGTCAGCGGTGGAAAACGCGGCAACCTGCTCCGGTGCCTTTGCCTCGCCGCCACAGCCCGCCAGCGCCAGGGCCATGAAGCAAACCGTCACGAAACTATCAATGCGCCTGCCACTTACGAGCGGGCTCATCGCAGTAGCGGGCGCAAAGAGTGGCCATCCTGCCTGCTGTTTATCTGAAATACCCCTGCTCCCCGCTCTCGCCTTTCAGCAATCTCAGTCCTGGAGTCTACGTGTCAACTCCAGCGACGCGCCAATCCGCAGATCGAAGGGACTTCAGAATCAAGGATTGATCAGCATCCTGAATTGGGGGTCGGTAACGGTCTGGACCACCAGATCCTGATCGGCGGCCCCGAGGGCGTCAGCCGTCTGATTGCAGGCAGTAATGGCATCGAACCCGCTCTTGAACTTGTAGTTGATGTTGGTACTAATGCTCTGGCCGTGTGGGGCCCTCAGTGTCAGCCCCAGAGCCCAGTGCCCGTTGGTGATTCCATCGATGGATGAGAACTCGATTTCCGTCACCTCCCCCTCCAGGCGCACCCCATCCTGGTCATACAAATCCGCGAACTTGAACTCGTCGTTGAAAGCTTTTTGGATGAACTGCGTGATGGTCAGGCCGTCGCCCGCCTTGATCGGCCCCATCAGCCGGCAGTTGGAGTCTTCGTCCGCCGGCGGCGCCAGATTCGCCAGATGAACGCGGGCACCCTGCATGGACTTCAGCGCTTGGTTGGCGTCCACAGAAACCGAGTAGCGCGCCGGAGTCATCGTCGAGCAACCCGAGATCAGCCAGACTGTGACCAGCAACGAGATAGGTACAAAAAATGGACGATTTTTACTATTCATTGCGTCTCTCCCATTGACCAATGGAACTCGTTAGAGCCAGCAACCAGGACGATTGCGTTGGTAGTCTTGCCAAGGTGTGGCCTTGGATCATATTCTCGCATCAAAGGCGGCAAATATCTGCCTTTGACGGCATCGCCATGCGAGCACGCGGCACGGCTTCAAAAACTGCACCTGCGGGCCTGGCCGCGAAGCACACCAGCATGCAATTCAGTCCAGGCGTATCACCACCCGCACAGCCCGGTGGTCCGATGGGTAGGGCCGGACCACGATGTCGGCCACGCCGGCAGCCTCACCGATGATTTCGGCCGATTCGATTGCAATGCCCTGGCCACGCACAAAGATGAAGTCGATGCGGTCGTGGTGGTCGGCCGGGTCGTCGGGCGCGGTAACAGGCGTCCAGGTGAAGGCCGGTTTGGACATCTCATCCGGGTAGACCGCGCGCAGGGCATCGATGAAGCCCAGGTCCTCCAGCGCGCGGGTCAGCGGCCAGTCTACCGCCAGGGGGTGCCTGCCGGCCTCGGCGGCGCGCTCGCTCCAGTCGCGCCACGATGGTTCGTTGAAGTCGCCCAAGATCAACTGTGCTTCGGTATCGCCGACCGTCTTCAGGTCCTCGCGGAGCAGGCGCAATGCCTTAGCACGCGCCGCCGCGGCGGCCGCTGCCGCCTCCCCTGCGGTGCCGAGGAAAGGCGCGTCACCGTAGGGGATATCCAGCAACTGGTAAGGCTGATACGGGTAGTCGGTGGGGTGGATGTTGAACACCGCAAGGCGGCGCCCGCCAACCTCCACCACCACGCCGAGGTCGTTTGGCGTCGCGCGCAGTATCGGGTGGCGGCTGAGCACGGCGCAGGCCCACACCACGTCATCCGGGCCGAACTGCTCGTGCAGCCCCAGGCCCAGCGCCTCGGCCAGTGCCGGCGCCACCGACTCCTCGCCCGGTGGGCAGTCCATGGCCGAGCAGGTCGAAGACTCGGCGCGCACCTCTTGTAGTCCGGCGATGTCGGGAGCCACGGCGCGCAGCACGGCCAGCGTCTCGTCGATCGATTTACCTGCGTTCAGGCCCCCGCCCCAGGCGTTGAAGCTGAGCAACGTGAGCCGCGAGCCATCCTGCGCCAACACCGTCGTCGGCAGCAAAATCAAAAAGAGAAAAAGGCGGAGCGCATTCATTGCGGCAAAATTGTATCCCGCCCCGTGGCCGCGATTTACAAAAGTCCCAACAGCCGGCGCCGTGCACCGGTCGCGCAGTCGATGACCTGGCTCAGTTGAAGGTAGTTCTCCTGTTCCAGATCCCGAAAATCGTCGGCGTTGACGCCCGTCGCCCAGATCGTCAGGTATCCTCGCGTGGCCACTCTTCGGGGGCTGCGGCGAAACCAGCAATCAGGTCTATTCCGCACTTGCGGAAAACTCAACCGGCACGATCAGTTCTTCGACCGCGGGCAGCACCTCGCGCAAAATAGCCTCTCCATTCTCGCTCTCAATCAGGCCAACCAGGATATAGTCCCGCCACAGGGTTCCGCGCACCATGATGGCGTCGGAGTGCCACTTCTGCCAGGTTCCCGATTTGCGAAACAACTTTGCCCGCGGCGCCAAATCCTCGACCTGAGAGACGAATTTGTGGTGGAGCTTCGGGTCCGCCAGATCGGCCAGCATCTGTGCCGACCGTTGCTCGTTGATCAGCCGGCCTTCAGACAACAG
>JBFHEJ010000043.1:0-11632 GCA_041584255.1 Lysobacterales bacterium | reverse complement strand
GCCCTCAACGAAGACCTGCCGCCGCTCAAGGACTTCATCCTTCCGGGCGGATCAGAGGCCGCCGCGCGCTGTCACCTGGCCCGCACCATCGCCCGCCGGGCGGAGCGGCGCGTGGTGTCATTGGCGGAAAATGAGGAAGTCAATCCAGTTAGCGTGAAGTATCTCAATCGCCTTTCCGACTTCCTGTTCGTCGCCGCCCGGGTCATCGCCCGGGCCGACGGAGGCTCAGAGGTGCTCTGGGTACACGGTGACCGCCGCTGAGCCCCTAATCTCGCAACCAGGAAGTTGCGCCAGCTTCGGCACAATTATCAATGGGCTGAGGCGGCGCGAAATGCGGGGCCGCGGGTCCTTTCCGAAACCGTATGACTCAGGGAAGCCGGCCAAAGGCGACATGACGAAAGACGCGAAGCGTCGTAGTTAGGAGCCGCCGCCGTCGCGGAATCATCCGGACGCCCAGGGACGGGTTTACAGCGTGTTTCGGAAAGGGCTGCCGGTTCCGCAGCGTGCCGTTCTTACCGACCCAATGTCGGCATCACGAAGCTGGCGCCTTCGCGCACACCGCGGTGCCAGCGCTGGGTGACCGTCTTCAGACGGGTGTAGAAACGAATACCCTCGGGGCCGTAGATATGGTGGTCCCCGAACAGCGAATGCTTCCAGCCGCCGAAGCTGTGGTAGGCCACCGGCACCGGGATGGGGATGTTGACCCCGACCATACCGACCTGGATACGCTCGACGAAGGTCCGCGCGGCGTCGCCGTCGCGGGTGAAAATACTCACCCCGTTGCCGTACTCGTGGGCGTTGATCAGATCGACCGCCTCGTCGAATGAATCGACCCGCACCACGCTTAGCACCGGGCCGAAAATTTCTTCTTTGTAGATGCGCATGTCCGGCTTGACGCGGTCGAACAGGCAACCGCCCAGCCAAAAGCCATCGGGTGAGTCAGGCTGCTCGAAACCACGGCCGTCGACCACCAGTTCCGCGCCCTCTTGCACGCCCACATCGACGTAGGACTTCACCTTGTCACGATGCGCCTCGGTCACCAGTGGCCCCATGTCGAGGCCCTTGTTGTGGCCGGGGCCGATTTTGAGCTTTTCAACGCGCGGCTTGAGCTCGGCCACCAGCGCGTCCGCCATCTCCTGGCCGACGGCCACCGCGACCGAGATCGCCATGCAGCGCTCGCCAGCGGAGCCGTATCCCGCGCCCATCAGGGCGTCTGCGGTGCGGTCGACCGGTGCGTCGGGCATGGCGACCAGGTGGTTCTTGGCGCCGCCCAGGGCCTGAACGCGCTTGCCGTTGGCCGTGCCGGTTTCGTAAATGTACTTGGCGATCGGTGTCGAGCCGACAAAGCTCACCGCCTGGACCGTCGGGTTGTGCAACAGTGCATCGACGGCTTCCTTGTCGCCATGAACGACGTTGAACACCCCGTCGGGCACACCCGCTTCCTTGAACAGGCGCGCCAGCAGCATCGATGCCGAAGGATCGCGCTCAGAAGGCTTCAATACGAAGGTATTGCCGCATACGATCGCCATAGGCGCCATCCACAACGGCACCATGGCCGGGAAGTTGAACGGTGTGATGCCGGCGACCACGCCCAGGGGCTGGCGCAGCGCATAGCCGTCGATCTTGTCGCCGATGTTCTCCGAGAATTCGCCCTTCAGCAACTGCGGCGCGCCGCAGGCAAATTCGACAACCTCGATGCCGCGGATGACTTCACCGTGGGCATCCTCATCGACCTTCCCATGCTCCGAAGTGAGAATGCCGGCCAGATCATCGGCGTGCTCTTCCAGCAGTGCCTTGAGCCGAAACATGCACCGTGCCCGCTTGATTGGCGGCGTAATGGCCCAGGCCGGAAACGCCCTGGCAGCCGCCTCCACGGCAGCATTGACCTCGGCTACGGTGCCCAGGGGCACACGCGCCTGGATCTGGCCGGTTGCCGGGTTGAAGACGTCGCCGAACCGCTCGGATTCAGAAGCGACTTCTGCTCCATTGATGAAATGGCTGAGTATGCGCGGTTCGACGGCCTGGCTTGCGCTTGCTGCTTGCGTCGTCATGATTGGTTCCGGTTTGTATCGCTATAAAGAGCGTAGCACCTCGCGGACGTGCGTAACCAGTTGTTCGATATGCGTTTCCTCGATGATCAGGGGTGGGCTGAACGCAAGCGTGTCTCCGGTGACGCGAATCATCGCGCCGCTTTCGAAGGTGCGTATCATAGCGTCCAGTCCACGTTCACCCGGCTTGCCCTCGATCCCCGCGAGTTCCACCGCGCCCATCAGGCCATAGTTGCGCACGTCGATGACGTAGGGTTCGCCGGCCAGTGAATGCAGTGCATCCTCGAAGATCGGCGCCGTTTGCGCGGCGCGGTCGAACAGACCCTCTTCACGATACACGTCCTGGGTGGCCTTGCATGCGGCTACCGCCAGCGGGTGTGCCGAATAGGTATAGCCATGGAACAATTCGATGGCCGCCCCCGGGCCCTCCATGAAAGCGTCATAGATGAAATCCTGAACGAAGACGGCGCCCATGGGTACGGTGCCGCTGGTCAGACCCTTGGCCGAGGTGATGATGTCCGGGTACACGTCGAAGGCCTGCGAACCAAACGGCTTGCCCAGTCGCCCAAAGGCCGTGATCACCTCGTCGAAGATCAGCAGGATGCCGTGCTTGCTGCAGAGTTCCCGCAGCCGTTGCAGGTACCCCACCGGCGGAATGATCACTCCGGCGGACCCCGCCACCGGCTCGACGATGACGGCCGCAATGGTCGAGGGGTCATGGAGCAGGCACAGGTCCTCCAGCCGGTCGGCTAACTCGGCGCCGTGTTTCGGCATTCCCCTGCTGAAGGCATTGCGTTCCAGGTCATGGGTGTGCGGCAGATGGTCGACGCCGGGCAGCAGGCTGGCTGAAAAGGCTTTGCGGTTGTAGGGAATGCCGCCCACCGAGATGCCGCCAAAACCGACCCCGTGGTAACCCTTCTCACGCCCGATCAGCTTGGTGCGCGCGGCGTCGCCGGTCTCACGATGATAAGCCAGTGCGATTTTGAGCGCCGTGTCCACCGATTCTGAACCGGAATTGGTGAAAAACACGTGATTCATGCCCTCTGGTGTGTCTTCACACAGCCGGGCCGCTACCTCAAAGGCCCCCGGGTGGGCGTAGTTGAAGTGAGGCGCAAAATCCATTTCCGCCGCCTGCTTCTGGATGGCCGCCTGGATTTTCGGATGGTTGTGGCCGGCATTGCAGCACCACAGCCCGGCGACGCCGTCCAGGATCTTCTGCCCTTCGGGCGTCCAGTAGTACATGCCCTCTGCCCGGGAAACCAGGCGGGGCTTCTTCTTGAAGGCGCGGTTGCTGGTGAACGGCAGCCAGAAGGATTCTAGGTTTTTTGGCTCGGGGTTGGCAGCCATGTTGGAACTCCAATACAAATACAAAAGTTAGCCGCTTATTGTACCGGGATATTGGGGGTTGGAGTAAAAACAGAGTGGCAACGAATGTGGCTGGTCAGTGCCCAAAACAGCGGCCCCGGGCAATGCCGGGGCCGCTGTTTTGGGCGGTGTTCTGCCTGGATCTGCGGGACTAGTCGCCGCCAAAGCGCTTGATATAACGGATGCCGTACTCGCGCGGACGGTTGACCGTCTGGCGGCCCTTGCCGAAGAACTGGTCGAACTCGAAGGCGTTGTCATACAGGATGGCACGCTCGTCGGTCAGGTTGTTGACGAACAGCTGCAAGCTCCAGTCGACGCCCTCAAAGCCGAATTTGAAGTCGCCGATGTTGTATGACGGCTGCAACAATTGCGGCGCGGGCCCGAAGTTGGGATCGTCAAAGTCACAGCAGGTGAAGGGCTCGACCTGGTTGAGCATGTCGTCGGTGTAGCTCCACTGCAGGCGCGCGTACCAATTGGTCACGGCGCCCCCGAACCAGTCCGCCGGCTGGTCGAACTGTGCGTACCCCGAGGCCTTGAATTCCGGGGAGAGCGGCAACCGCGAGCCCGCCGGCACCGGGATCAGGAACTCGAAGCCGTCGTCGAGCGTCGAGTCGATCCAGGTGGCATTGAAGCCCACTGTGAGGTTTTCTGTCGCTGCCGCGTCGAACTGGATCTCGAAGCCGGTAGAGGTGGCGTCGCCACCGATGTTGCCAACGACTTTTTGCCAGGGCTGGGAGCAATTGGGCTCCGGCGGCGCACCGGGGGCGCCACAAGGACGGTTGCTGGGGTCGATGACCTCGAACTGATAGTTTTCCCAGGTCATATCGAAATACGTCAAGCTGACACGGGCCCGGCCATCTGCCAGGGTGAATTTGCCGCCCAGTTCCCGGTTCTTCAGGAAATCGGCCTCGAACTGCGTCGGGAAAAAGGTCAGGCCGCGGCTGCGGTTGGTGCCGCCCGGACGGAAGCCTTCCGAATACAACGCGTAGATGAGCCAATCGTCGTTGGGCGTGTAGCTGATGCTGAACTTGGGCAGAAAATCGCTATCGTCGGCCGGCAACGACAGGAATGTTGTCAGGTTACCTCCAGGCGTTTCAACGAAGTAGGTCTTGTCCAACTCCCGGTCGAACCAGCGGCCACCCAAGGTTACATCCCACTGATCGCTCAAGTGCCAGGTCCATTCGCCGAAGACGGCGATCTGCTCCCAGGAAGTGCTGTCGGCTGAACGCCACCAACGCTGATTCGAATTCGTCACGGTGGGTTCACCGTAAACCCGGCCGGCGAGGTAGTTCGCATAGGACTTCGAGTTTTCGTACCCAAAGCCCGTTTCGAAGGTATCGAAAACCCAGTCCTGATCAGCCTCCTCATAGAAAATGCCGGCCACCCAGTCGAAACGCTCACCGGTATGCGTCAGCCGGAATTCCTGGGCGAACTTGGTATCTTTCTGGTCGTTGATCAGGTAGCCGATCGGATCGTTGTAGTAGTTGCCCAGCCCCGCCGTCTGGAAGCAATAGGGCGAATAGTTGGAATAGGCATAGTAGTAACCGTCGTAACAGAACGTGCCGAAGTATGCCGCATAGGTCTGCGTGTCCTGGGTGTAGGTCCAGTCGCGCGTAAAATAGGACGTGGCCGATACGAAATCTGCAAATCCCAGGTCCCCCTCGAAGGTCAGGGAATATTGCGTCCAGTTAGTGTCGTCAAACTCCTTGTCGATGCGAAACCGGGAGATCGCCAGTTCCCTGCCCAGCGAGGGGTCCTGCTCGGGACGCCCGTCCGATCGCGTGTCCTGGTAAACCACACCGGCGGAAATGATCCAATTGTCATTGGGGAACCAGCGCGCGGCGATTCTCCCACCGTAATATTCGACGTCGTTGAAGTTCTCCGCTTCCGTGCCGGCGTTATTCCAGACTCCGTAAGGCAACGAGTCGCCGTTGACGTTGTCGATGAAGCCGCCGTCCTCGGCGCTGAAACCAACGACCCTGATCGCAAACGTATCGCTGACGGGAATATTGACCATGGCGCTGGCGTCATAGCTCATGTCCGATTCCGAGCCGTCGCGCGCCATCAGGTCGATAAACGCTTCGAAACCTTCGGGATTGGGCTTGTTGGTGATGACCCGGAGCAAGCCGGCCTGGGCGTTGGCGCCGTACAGCGTGCCCTGCGGCCCGCTGAGTGCTTCGATGCGCTCGATGTCCACCATGCGTGGATCCGGTGTCGCGTTCAGGGTTAGCGACTGCTCGTCCAGATAGAGCGCCGCGGTCGACTCAGCGATGAAGTTTTCACCCGAATCGGAAATACCGCGGAAAACAATGGTGGCAGAGCCGGGGTTGTTCGAAACGTAGGACATGCTGGGGATGAACCGAACATAGTCATCCATGGAATTGAGGCCGGCGACCGTGAGTTCAGCCCCGGAGATCGCCTGGATGCTCTCGGGCACGTCCATCAGACTCTCAGTTCGCTTGCGGGCGGTGACGAGCACCTCCTCGAGAGTGCCGGCGTATCTGTCACCCTGGTCCTGGTCCTGGTCCTGGGCCATCGCCACCCCGGCCGGGGCGGCGAGCACTGCTGAAATGGCGTATGAGAGTTTGTTCGGTTGAAAGGAGGAGAGGTCTTGCAAACGTTCTTTCTTATCGGTCATGCCATCAGCCTCGTATGTGCGCCAAGTGTCTGCTCTCAATCGAGCATAGTTTCAAGTCCGAAAAAATACAAATCGGCATCAACGAAAAAGACCCTCCATGGATTACACTTATTGCGGCCAATGCCATGAGTCGTTGATCGATGGAATTTGAAGGGACAATCCGTGACCTGGGGCCGGTCGAATCCGGGCCGCTGATCGAGGCCGTTCTCGCCGCAAGAGCGGATGACTGGGCCGCTCAACAGTACCGGCAGCAAGCTTATTCCGTGCATGAGCACACCGAGTCGCTGGTGATGGTGTTCTGCGAGGGCTGGCCGAGCATCAAGGTCACGCGTGAACCCGCCTGGGACCTCCTGAAGGAAACCGCCGTGCCGCTGATGCACGGCATCCTTGCCCAGCACTACCCGCCCGGCGGCACCATCATTCGCGCCATGGCGGCCAAGCTGAAATCGGGTGGCATCATTTCACCGCATCGCGACAGCCATATGTCGTTCGTCAAGAGCCATCGCATTCACGTACCCGTCACGACTAATCCGGGGGTGCGCTTCATGATCGACGGAAGACCCCACCAGTTCGAAATCGGCAGGGCCTACGAGATCAACAATCAGAAAAACCACAGCGTGATGAACAGCGGCAAGGAAGACCGCATCACCTTTATCTTCGACTACCTTCCGCGGGAAGCACCGGCTGGAGCGTCTCGATCAGTTCCCCAATGAACGGCTCGTAGTTCTTCCAGAAGTCGACACCGCTCTTGTATATGGGTTGGCGGACCTGCTCCGAGCTCGCGGTGTTGATTGGCCGCTCGGTTTCCCAGAAGCGCAGGCATTGTTCTTCGAAAGGTATCCCGAGGTGATCCAGAATGCGGCGTGTCTGGCCTTCCTGGTCTTCAACCATCTCCTCGTACTGCACGTCCAGCACCTTGCCGGGCAGCACTGAGTGCCAGTGATCCATGACCCGCTGGTACTGCAGGTAATATTGTCCTAATTCGAAGAAGTCGTAAGTGAAGGACTGGCCCTTGTAGAAGAGCTGCTTGAAGCAGCCCAGGCAGGTATCCAGCGGATTACGCCGTGCATTGATGACTTTCGCATGGGGCAGAATCAGGTGCAGAAATCCAACATGCGAAAAGTTGTTGGGCATCTTGTCGATGAAGTAAGGCCTGCCCGTCCGGTATCGCGCCGTCGTGCGCATGTAACGGCCACCCAGTGCCATGACTTCCCTGTCCGACAGGTCGCGGACGGCTTCGGGATACTCCTCGCGACCCGGCGCCGCACGGCTGACTTCGCGGATACAGCGTGGCAGGTCGGGCAGCTCCATGGTGCCTTCCACCTGGCTGTGGCTCGCCAGGATCTGCTCGATCAGCGTCGAACCGGATCGAGGCAGACCGACGATCAGTATTGGCCCCTGGCTCGGATCGCCCCACTCCCGACGTTCACGGAACAGTTCATCGCCGAAGACTTCGATGATGCGTTCATGGACCACCTGATTTTGCACCGGGTCGTAAGTTTCATGCGGCCGGCGCAGGGAAGCGCCCGCACGGTAATGCCCGATGGCGACTTCGAATTCCTTTTTGTTCTCGAAGTGTTTCCCCAGTGCGTAGTGCATGTTGACCTTGTTCTCATCCGGCAGCTCTTCGCGCTCCAATATCTTCAGCATGACCGCAACCTCGTCGTCGTCAAAGACGAAGGTCTTGAGGTTGGCCAGGCTCCAGTAGGGCTCGCCGAAACCCGGATGCAGCCGAATACACTGCCTGAATGTCCCGATGGCTTCCTCGGTCCGGCCGATCGTCTTGAGCACGTGACCCCTGGAGGAAAGCGCCCCACTGTGCCCCGGGCTGATGGCAAGCGCCCGGTCATAAGTCGCGAGCGCCTCGTCGTGGCGTTGCGCCTTGGTCAGCAGGTTGCCCTTGACCACGTAAGAGTGGGGAAGATCGGGGTCGAGTTCGATCGCTTTCTCCGCCGTCTCCAGCGCCAGCTCGAAGCGCTCTTCTTTCATGTACAGGTCGGCAAGGTTGTTCCAGGCCAGGACGAAATCCGGCGCCACCGCGACCGTGCGTTCGAGCAACTTCAAGGCCGCCCGCCGGTGGTTGGCGTCCATCGCAATCTGGGCCAACAGGCGCATGGCGCGCGGGTCATCCGGGGATTTTGCGAGGTGCTGACGCAGAATTTTTTCCGCCTCGCGCGGGCGTTCGTCGGTGACCAGTTCGGCGGCACGGGCAACCGCAGCGCGCGCCGGGTCGAGCTCGAGCGCACGGGCCATCGCCGCCTCCGCCTCTTCGGACCGGCCGGCCATAAGCAATGCGCGGCCGAGCGTCAGCTGGGTCGAAACCCGGTTGGGCAGCCGCCCGGCGGCGCGCTTCAGGAACTTCACCGCCTTGGCCGGCTTTTTCTCGGCCAGCAGCGCCCGCCCGCTGCCTTCGAGGGCGCGCGGGTAGCCGGGGAAATTGACCAGGGTTCGCGTAAACCAGCTCATGGCCTCCTGCGGGCGTTTTTGTTTGAGCAGGACCTCGCCAAGTAGGCACAGGATGTTGGGATCTCGTGGGAAGGCCACCTGTGCCCGGCGGCAGATGCGCTCGGCCTCATCGAGGTCGTCGGCGTTCTTGGCGCGCACCGCCAACTCGTACATTCCCCGCAGGGAATCGGGTGAATTGTCAACGCGCCTTTGTTCAGTTTTCGCTGGCATCCACTAATATGGTAGCTGGTTCTGCACCTTCACAAACGGGCCCGCCTTTGGATATGAGAATCAACCTGGAAGCTGTGATCCGGGAGCATCGCATCGATGACCACCAAAGCTGCTATGTGGTCGACGATTTTTTCGAGAACCCGGATGACCTCGTCCAGCACGCGGCAGCCAACCGAGCCCTCTTCGAAATGCCCAAACGCAGCTATCCCGGCCTGGTGCTGGATCTGGATCCTGCCCAGTGCGGGGAGGTCCATCGCTTTATCCGGTTTCGCATGAGCCGGCTGTTTGCTTATGGCCGCAGTGGATTGAAGTATTCCGCCCAGCTCTCTCTGACCACGCTGCAACCGGAGGAATTCTCCTGGATTCAGCGGCTGCCCCATACAGACCCGCGGCCGGACCCGCGGCGCATGAATTACGCGCTCCTGGTCTACCTGTTCGGCGAAGACAAACTTGGCGGCACAGGCTTTTACCGCTGGCGGAACCGCGAATTCCTTGAGCGTGCGGCCGCGCTGCAGCGTGAAGATCCTGGAGGCGGCCTGGACATCGTTCGCACCCGCTATCCGATGTTTGACGAACCGGCCCGGTACATGACGGAATCCAACGATGTCGCCGAACTGCTGACCAAGGTGCAGGCAAAGTTCAACCGCATGATCTGCTACTCGGGGGAGGTGCCCCATAGCGCGTACATCGAAGATGCCTCGTTGCTGAGCGACGACTGCAACAAAGGCCGCCTGACCTTCAACGCCTTTGCCAGCGTCATTCCGGCTCGCTAGCCAGGGTCCGCACTCAGGCGCCTAGCGCTTGCCTTGATGGCACGAACTCGTAACCCAGATAAGTCGCGACATCATCATAGGTCACGTGGCCACGGTGCACATTCAGACCTTCGAGCAAATGCGGGTCATCCAGCATTGCCTGGCGCGGCCCCTTGTCCGCCAGGGCCAGCACGAATGGCAAGGTCACATTGTTCAACGCAAAGGTCGATGTGCGCGGCACTGCCCCCGGCATATTGGCCACGCAGTAATGAACGATGTCATCTACGATGTAGGTCGGCTCCGCGTGGGTCGTCGGCCGGGAAGTCTCAAAACACCCGCCCTGGTCGATGGCCACGTCCACCACCACCGAACCCCGGGCCATGCATGAGAGGTGCTCACGGGTGACCAGCTTGGGGGCGGCAGCCCCCGGAATCAGCACGCCGCCGATGACGAGATCGGCCGTCTCGATGTGATGGTCGATGGCGTCAGCGTTGGAGAACACCGTCTCGACCCGGGTTTCAAAAACGGCATCGAGGTAGCGCAGCACGTCCAGGCTCCGGTCCAGGACTACCACGCGTGCGCCCAGGCCGATGGCCATCTGGCAGGCGTTGAACCCCACAACTCCGCCGCCGATGATCATGACTTTGGCGGGGGCAACCCCGGGAACGCCACCCAACAACTTGCCTGATCCACCCCTGGCTTTCTCCAGGCACCAGGCACCGGCCTGGATGGACAGCCTGCCGGCAACCTCGGACATCGGGGCGAGCAACGGCAGCCGTCCCTTGTCGTCGGTGACCGTTTCGTAAGCGATACACGTGGCGCCGCTCTTGATCAGATCCTCGGCTTGGGGGCGATCGGGGGCGAGATGGAGGTAAGTAAAGAGCGTGTGATGATCTTCGAGCATGGCGCGTTCGACTGCCTGCGGTTCCTTGACCTTAACGATCATCTCCGCGTTCTCGAACACCGCAGCGGCGTCCGGCAGGATCGAGGCGCCCACCGCTTGGTAATTCTCGTCGCTGAACCCGATTCCCCCACCGGCATCTTCTTCGACGAACACCTGGTGGCCGCGACTGGTCAGCTCGCGCACCGAAGCGGGCAACAGGCCGACTCGATATTCGTGGTTCTTGATCTCGCGGGGTACGCCGATTTTCATTGTTGCGCTCCGGAAAGGTCGGGGCAATGATTCTACTGGTTTTCGGCATTGCGTTGGCAACCTCCGGCGGTGCCTGTGCCATACTGCGGGCAATGACCACCATCATCCTCTCTCACGATGACTGCCTGCTGCACGACAACGGAATCAAGAACGCTGAAAGCCCGGCTCGCGTGAAGGCGGTTTTGTCTGCCGTATCGGATATCCCCGGGACCGAACAACTACCCGCCCCGCTGGCAACACCGGAACAAATCCTGCGCGTTCACGAAGCCGAGTACTGGGACAGCTTGGTCGAGAACGAACCGCAGGAAGGGCGGATCGCGCTGGACTGGGACACCTTCATGTCGCGAGGCTCCGTCAACGCCACCCTCAGGGGTAGCGGCGCGGCCTGCTTCGCGGTCGACCAGATTATGTCGGGCAAGGCCAAGAATGCTTTTTGCGCCGTGCGGCCACCAGGCCACCACTCTTACCAGTCCGTCGCCATGGGCTTTTGCCTGAGCAATCACGTCGCCATCGCCGCGCGCCACGCCCAACAGGTGCATGGCGTGGAACGAATCGCCATCCTGGATTTCGACGTCCATCACGGCAACGGCACGCAGGAGGTGTTCGAGGACTCCCCGGAGGTCCTGTTTGTGTCCAGCCACCAGTTTCCGCTCTATCCGGGCACCGGGACCATGGACGAGACGGGCGTGGGAAATATCGTGAACATACCTCTAGCACCGGGCACCGAGAGTGCCGCCTTTCGCAAAGCCTGGTCCTCCCGTGGATTTGCTGCCCTGTTCAGCTTCGACCCGGAACTGATCCTGGTGTCTGCCGGCTTCGATCCAGATCTGTTCGCAGCAGACCTGACGGTCCTTCCCAAAACGGTGGCATTGAGCCGTCACCCGCGCCGTCATCCCCGCTCGAGACCGGTCGGAAACCAAGAGGAGCAGCAGCCGGCTCGGATGCTCGGCTGTGATCGCGGTGAGGCCGGAACTCAGTTCATTCAGATCCTCGCCTCCGG
>JBFHEJ010000042.1:0-11841 GCA_041584255.1 Lysobacterales bacterium | reverse complement strand
GGCGGAATCCGGCTGCGCCAGTATCTCCGCCGCCTCGATCGGCAATGGTTCTTCAACCGTCCCGGCCTCTACTCCGCAGACCGCTTCCGAGGCCGGTCCAGCCAGCGGTTGCTTGAGGAGACGAATCACCAGCCGTGCAGATTCCTTGCCCAGCTGCGGTGTCCAGCCGCTGAGGGGTATGGCGAGAAGCAGAGCATGCACCAGCACCCCCACCAGAAGCCAGCGGGCGTCGGCAAGGCGTAGTCTCGTTCGTGATGCAACAGCGTAGCTCACCGGTGTTTTCCTGGTCCTCCCGGGCGGCATTATGCAGAAGGGGGCTTAATTTCCCGTTAAAAAAGTCGGATGCATCGGTCGTCCCCTCTGCGCAATAGTTGGGTAAGTCCTTTTTGAAACCGTAATTTTCAGGGATGAAAATTCCGAGCGTACAGGGATGTATTCACAGCGTGTTTCAAAAAGGGCTCATTCCTATTGCGCGCGCAAGCACGTGCTGAGTAGCTACGTTGGCCGATGTTCAGCCGCTATAATGACCGGCTCCGCGTCAGGCCAATCACAAAGGAAAACGAATGAGTTACCGCCACATCAAGATCCCCGAAGCCGGCACCAAGATCCGCGTCGAAGGCGGCCATCTGCAGGTCGCCGATCACCCCATACTCGGCTTCGTCGAGGGTGACGGTATCGGCCCGGACATCTCTTCGGCATGCTTGCGCATCTGGGACGCCGCAGTCGACAAGGCATATGGCGGAAAGCGCAAGGTCCACTGGGCGGAACTGTACCTGGGTGAAAAAGCCGCCGGTATTTATGACGGTGACTATTTTCCTGCCGAGACCCTCGAAGCCATCAAGGACCTCGTTGTCGCGATCAAGGGACCGCTGACCACGCCGGTCGGGGGCGGCTTTCGTTCCCTCAATGTGTCACTGCGGCAGGAACTCGACCTTTACGCCTGTGTACGGCCCGTGCGTTACTTCACCGGGGTGCCTTCTCCGCTGAAGACTCCCGAAGATGTCGACGTCGTGATTTTCCGGGAAAACACCGAGGACGTGTACGCCGGCATCGAGTACCAGTCAGGCACTGAGGAAAACCGTAAGCTGGCGAAGTTCCTGCGCGAGGAAATGGGCGTTGATTTCTTCGCGGACGCCGGCTTGGGCATCAAGCCAATCTCTGCCTTTGGTTCAAAGCGCCTGGTACGCAAAGCCATCCAATACGCCATCGACAAAAACCGCGAAAGTGTGACCCTCGTGCACAAGGGCAACATCATGAAATTCACCGAGGGTGCGTTCCGCAGTTGGGGCTACGAGCTCGCACGCGAGGAATTCGGCAGCCAGACGATCACGGAGGACGAACTCTGGAGCAAGCACGACGGCAAGGCGCCCGAGGGCAAGATCGTGGTCAAGGATCGCATTGCCGACATCATGTTCCAGCTCATGCAGTTGCGTCCGGCAGAGTTCGACGTCATCGCCACCACGAACCTCAACGGCGACTATCTCTCGGACGCCCTGGCGGCGGAAGTGGGAGGCATGGGCATTGCCCCGGGCGCCAACATGGCGGACCACGTCGGCGTGTTCGAGGCGACCCACGGCACGGCGCCCAAGTACGCTGGCCAGGACAAGGTCAATCCCAGCTCGCTGATGTTCTCAGGCGCCATGATGTTCGACTACATCGGCTGGAATGAAGTCTCGGCGATGATCAATCGCGCCTTCGAAAAGACCGTGGGCGCCGGGTTGGTGACCTACGACTTCGCGCGCCAGATGGAAGGCGCGACCAAGGTATCCACTTCCGGCTTTGCCGATGCCCTGATCGATCGTCTTTGAAAACTTTGCCTTGATCGAGGTTTTTGCCGAAACGGGCCGCCTGCTGGCGATTCCTGATCCCGCTGACAAGTGCGCGGCGGTTGCCGAGCTGTCAGCGGAGCCTATGCTTGAATTTGACCATGCGCCGGGACCGGTCCATCCAGTCCAGTCACCGGGGCGACCGGACCGGCCGGAACTGGTTGACCCCGCGGCGTTGGCGCGGCGGCGGCTGGGAAGCCCGTCGGGGCGGGCTGCATTGGTGCATGCCATAGCCCACATCGAATTCAATGCCATCAACCTGGCCCTGGACGCTGCCCATCGCTTCCGTGACATGCCACAGGAGTTCACGCGCGACTGGATCTCCGTCGCCGCTGACGAGGCACGCCATTTCCAGATGCTGGAAGCCCGCCTGGCGTCCCTGGGTCATCGATACGGTGATTTTCCGGCGCACAACGGCTTGTGGGAGATGGCCGTCAAGACAGCGGGAAACTGCCTGGCCCGCATGGCGCTGGTTCCCCGTGTCCTCGAGGCCCGCGGGCTGGATGTCACGCCAGGCATGATCGGGCGCTTGCGCAAGGCCGGAGATGACGAAACCGTGTCCGTGCTGGAAATTATCCTTGAGGAGGAAGTGCGCCACGTGGCCATAGGCAGTACCTGGTTCCGCTATTGTTGCCAACGCCAGGAGCTGGAGCCGTTGCCAACGTTCATTGCGTTGCTGGATCAGTACTTCGGAAGGCCAAAAGGGCCGTTCAACATCGACGCGCGGCTCCTGGCAGGGTTTACCCGTGAAGAACTGGCCGCGTTGGAAGGGCCGCTGGCTTGAGCGAGAAAGCCGGCACATTCAAAAATCATTTTTCCGGTCACGCCGCTTCGTACGCCCGGCATCGCCCTGCCTATCCCGGGCCGTTATTTGACTGGCTGGCTTGCCAGGCGCCGGCGCGAGATTTTGCCTGGGACTGCGCCACCGGTAATGGCCAGGCAGCACTGGCGCTGGCCGAGCATTTCCTTCGGGTGTGGGCGAGCGACGCGAGCGAACAGCAGGTCGGCCAGGCCGCTGGACATCCACGGATCGAATATCACCTCGAGCATGCCGAAAACAGCCGCTTGCCTTGCGGCGAAGTCGACCTGGTGACGGTGGCTCAGGCCTGGCACTGGTTTGATCACGACAACTTCGCCGAGGAGGTGAGCCGGGTGCTCAAACCAGGAGGCGTTCTGGCCGTTTGGGCGTACCCACTGGCGCTCATCGACGATGCCGTCGACGAAGTGATTTACGACCTTTACGAGCACACGCTTGGCGCGTGGTGGCCGCCGGAACGGCGACATATCGAGAACGGCTATGCGGAATTGCACATGCCATGGCCGGAACTGAAGGCGCCAGACTTCGAAATGTCGGCAAGCTGGAATCTCGCTGCGCTGAAGGGATACCTGGGAACTTGGTCCGCCTGGCAACGATTCATCGCCCAAAACCATGACGATCCGCTGACAGCAATGGAATCACGACTGCGAAGCGCATGGGGCGATTCAGTCGCGCCAAAGATCGTGCGCTGGCCGCTGATTCTCAGAGTCTTTCGTAAACCGTCGTAGCAGCGCCTTTAGGTCCGGATACAGCGCGAATCGCGACTAAAGCCGCCCCCTACAAATCCAGCACAGAGGCGCCATCTGGCGTGATACGCAGGGCGCTGCCGCTTTCGTACCAGTCGGCCAGCACGATTCGTCGGGCAGCGCTCCCATCCGACAGCTCATGCGCGTGAAACGCCGGCCGGTGGGTATGTCCGTGGATCATGTGTTGCACGTTGTGCGCTTCGAACGCACGGCTTACTGCCTGCTGATTGACGTCCATGATTTCCATGGCCGCGGAGGCGGTGTGTCGCCTGCTGGCGTCACGGGCCTGATGTGCCACCTCGATTCGCTCATCCACCGTGCGCGAAAGAAAAGCCTTTTGCCATTGCGGGTCGCGGACCTGGGCTCGGAAGGCCTGGTATGCGCGATCGTCCGTGCACAGCGTGTCGCCATGCAGCAACAGGGTGGGGGTGCCATAGATGTCTACGACGATCGTCTCCGGCAGCAAGGACAGACCCGCTTTTCGGGCATAGTCTTCGCCGAGAAGGAAATCGCGGTTGCCGTGCTGGAAATAGCATTTCGTCCCCCCGTCGCGTACGGCACGCACTGCAGCGGCCACAGCTTGCGCGGTTGGAGACACCGCATCATCGCCAATCCAGTACTCAAACAGATCACCCAGGATGTAGAGCGCATCGGCTTCGCCGGCCGCCGAGGCGAGGAAATCGAGCAGCACGCCGGTCATTTCCGGCCGGCTGTCTTCCAGGTGCAGATCGGAAATGAACAGCGTCGTCATGCAGTGCGCTCAGTCGGCGGTGATGATCTCCACGCTTTCGATCACCACCGGTTCCGTCGGAACATCGTGATAGGGAGGATTGGAGGTGGTTTCAACGAAGCGGATTTCGTCGACCACATCCAAGCCTTCCACGACTTTGCCGAACACGGTGTAGCCAGGAGCCATCGGCCGGTCGTCGAGGGTGGGGTTGTCCTGCACGTTGATGAAGAACTGTGAAGTGGCCGAGTCCGGGTCCGAAGTGCGGGCCATGGCGATGGTCCCGCGTGAATTGGACAGTCCGTTGCTGGATTCATTGACCACCGGTTCGGCGGTGGGCTTGGCCTTCATGTCGGCCGTCAGCCCCCCACCCTGGATCATGAAATGGCTGATGACACGGTGAAAAATGGTGTCGTTATAAAAACCGTCCTGCGCATAGGCGATAAAATTTTCCACCGTCGCAGGGGCTTCGCCCTCGAACAACTCGACGGTGATGTCCCCCATGCTGGTGTGGATGACTGCCCGCGGGTTGTTGCTTGCTGGCGCGGTGTCCTCGCCGCCTTCCTCCTGGGCCGACAGGCCGTTGCTCCAGGCGAGCATGGCCGTGGACAGCAGGGTTATCAATGATCCTGAAGTGATATTCATGGTTTGAATTCCTGGTTTCGACGTGCATTGCCGTCGCGTTGGCTGAAAATGAATGTGGCATGATACTGAGGCCCGGTTCCCACGGCCAGCACAAGCCTTTGAGGGGGCGAAATATGATACAATTTCAGGCTTGAATCTGCACGTACAAATCCCTTTCTTACCATCGATTTCGGCATTTGATTTGCTCATTATATATGCCGATAAATCAAAAAGATAAATTAAACAATTAAAGTAAAAAAATAGATGGCTGAACTCGCCAAGGAAATCGTCCAGGTCAACCTGGAAGACGAAATGCGGCAGTCCTACCTGGACTACGCCATGAGCGTCATTATCGGGCGTGCCCTGCCGGATGTCCGAGACGGCCTGAAACCCGTGCACCGGCGGGTTCTCTACGCCATGTACGTGCTCGGCAATCACTACAACACGCCATACAAGAAATCGGCGCGCATCGTCGGTGACGTAATCGGTAAGTATCATCCACACGGCGACACCGCCGTGTACGACACCATCGTCCGCATGGCGCAGCCTTTCGCCATGCGCTATTTGCTGGTCGACGGGCAGGGCAACTTTGGCTCGGTCGATGGTGACGCCGCTGCGGCCATGCGGTACACCGAAGTGCGCATGGCCCGGCTGGCGCACGAAATCCTGGCCGATCTCGACAAGGAAACGGTCGATTTCGTGCCCAATTACGACGAGACCGAATCTGAGCCGGTGGTGATGCCGACGCGCGTCCCCAACCTCCTGGTGAATGGTTCAGCCGGTATCGCGGTGGGTATGGCCACCAACATCCCGCCGCATAACCTGAGCGAGGTGATCAGCGCCGCCTTGGCTCTAATCGACGAACCGGACCTGGACATCGAAGGCATCATGGCGCATCTGCCCGGGCCGGATTTTCCGACCGCAGGCCTGATTAACGGCGCCCAGGGCATCGGGGAGGCCTACCGCACCGGGCGAGGGCGCATCTACATGCGTGCCAGGGCAGCAATCGAGGACATCGACGAGGGCGGCAAGCAAGCCATCATCGTTACGGAGCTTCCCTACCAGGTCAACAAGGCGCGCCTGCTCGAGAAAATCGCAGAACTGGTCAAGAACCGCAAACTCGAAGGCATCACCGAACTGCGTGACGAGTCCGACAAAGATGGCATGCGCATCGTCATCGAGTTGCGCCGCGGTGAAGTGCCTGAAGTCGTGCTCAACAACCTCTACAAGCAAACCTCACTGCAGACGGTATTCGGTATCAACATGGTGGCGCTGGTTAGCGGCCAGCCGAAACTGCTGAATCTCAAGGAAGTGCTGCAGGCCTTTATCGGCCACCGTCGCGAAATCGTGACGCGCAGGTCGTTGTTCGAGTTGCGGAAAGCGCGCGAAAGGGCGCATGTGCTCGAGGGTCTGACGGTAGCGCTGGCCAATCTCGACGACGTGATCGCTTTGATCAAGGCGTCACCAACGCCGACGGATGCCCGCGAGGCGTTGTTGTCGAGGCACTGGGACCCCGGCCTCGTTCGCGCGATGTTGGGGCAGGGCGGCGCCCGGACATCGCGCCCGGAAGATCTCGATGCGCGCTATGGACTGAGTGAAGACGGCTACCAATTGTCCCCGATCCAGGCGCAGGAAATTCTCAATATGCGCTTGCAGCGCCTGACCGGGTTGGAACAGGAGAAGCTGACTGAGGAATATGGCGAGATCCTCAAGAAGGTGAAGGAGCTGCTGGGTATTCTTTCCGACCCGTCGCGACTGATGCAGGTGATCCGCACTGAACTCACGGAGGTGAAGGATCAATATGGCGATGAGCGACGCACCGAAATTATCGAATCCCGCCTCGATCTGAGCATGGAGGACCTGATCACCGAGGAGGATGTGGTGGTCACGCTGTCACACGGGGGCTATGCCAAGTCGCAGTCACTCGACCGCTACAAGGCCCAGCGTCGCGGTGGCACTGGCAAGTCAGCCACCAAGGTCAAGGACGAGGATTTCATCGACCAGTTGTTTATCGCCAACACCCACGACACCCTGCTGTGTTTCACCAATTACGGCCGGGTGCACTGGCTGAAGGTCTACCAGCTGCCGCAGGCGAGTCACGTGAGTCGTGGAAAACCAATTGTCAATCTGTTGCCCCTTGAAAAGGACGAGCGTATCAACGCGGTATTGCCCGTGCGGGAGTATTCCGAGGACAAATTTGTTTTCTTCGCCACACGCAGGGGAATCGTCAAGAAAACCCGGCTGTCGGACTACTCGCGGCCACGGGCGACCGGCATCTGGGCCATTGACCTGGTGGACGGCGACGCCCTGGTCAACGTCGCTCTGACGGATGGCGAGCAGGACATCATGCTGTTTTCCAGCTCCGGAAAGTGCATTCGGTTTGCCGAAGCGGACGTACGGCCGATGGGGCGCGTGGCGCGTGGCGTCATCGGAATCCGCGTCGACGACGAGCACGAGGTGGTGTCCATGCTGGTGCTCAGCGAGGGTGATGTTCTCACCATCACAGCCAACGGCTTCGGCAAGCGCACCGCGATCAATGACCATCCACGGCAGGGTCGCGGCGGGCAGGGCGTGATTGCCATCCAGACTTCAGAGCGAAATGGCCCACTCATTTCCGCCAAGCAGGTTTTGGAAGGCGATGACGTGATGCTGATTTCCGACGGGGGCACGTTGGTGCGGACCAGCGTGGATGAGATTTCGACCCTGGGACGTAACACCCAGGGGGTCACCCTCATCAGGCTGCGCAACGACGAACAACTGGTCGGGGTTGCCCGCATCGCCGAAGAGGAAGAGGACGAGAACGAAGCAGACGAAGAAGACGGCGAAGAGCAAGAATGACGGGGTGAGCGTAAAGAGCCAGAGTAAATCCAATTACTCTGGCTCTCTACTCTGACCCCATTTTCCCAACGCCCTAGAGCTCGGCGAGAACGTGCTCTGCGGCGCTGACGCGGAATTCGCCGGGCGCTTCGACAAACAAGCCGGTCACGACACCGTCGTCGGCGATCAGTGCGAATCGTTGCGAGCGCTGCCCCATGCCGAAACCGCTGGCGTCGAGTTCGAGCCCCAGGGCCTCGGCGAATTCTCCGTTGCCGTCCGCCGCCATGGTGATATTTTCGGCATTTGCGCTCTTGCCCCAGGCATTCATCACGAACACGTCGTTCACCGCCATGCACACGATCTCGTCGACGCCGCGCGACAATATTTCGTCCGCATGGTCGACGAAACCCGGCAGGTGTTTGGCCGAGCAGGTCGGAGTGAAGGCGCCCGGCACGGAAAAAAGCACAACCCGCTTTCCACCAAACAGGTCAGCGGTCGGTAAAGGCTTGGGGCCTTCGCCTGTCATGACGCTCAAGGTAGCATCGGGGATGCGATCTCCAACTTGGATACTCATCTCAACTCCTGTGATTTTGAAGCCAGGCGCGCCTCAGGCAACCATGGCTTCCCGGATCGCGGATAGCAGGTTGCTGGCATTGACGGGCTTGGTGAGATAGTCGCGCGCACCCTGGCGCATGCCCCAGACGCGATCAGACTCCTCGGTCTTGCCGGTCACAAAAATAACCGGAATGTTTCGTGTGGTCTTGTCGCGGGTGAGCTTGCGTGTTGCCTGGAAGCCGCTCATGCCGGGCATGACGACATCCATCAGAATTACCGAGGGGTGTTCGCTGGTGGCGAGCCTGATGGCCGCTTCGCCGTTGTCGGCGGTAACGGTCTCATGCCCCCCTTGTTCTACCATTCTCTTCAAGCTGTAGAGCTGCGCAGGAGAGTCATCGACAATTAGCACTTTTGGCATGAAGCGCTCCAGTCAAATTGAGTGTCCCCTTCTTGGGACCCATTATGCCGGAATTCAGGTTCGGAACAAAGGCGGAAGTTGACGCTCATCCACCAATGTTGACCACTGTTCGGCCCAATGACCCACCGGCCATCATGCGCTTGAAGGTTTCACCCATGCCGTCCAGGGAAACCTCCTCCCGGCAAATCTCGTCCAAATGGCTGGGGCGCCATTCGTTGGCCAAGCGGTCCCACAGCAGCTTGCGGACATCGTAGGGCGTGTTGTTCGAGCTGATACCGAGAAGGCTCACTCCACGAAGAATGAACGGGAACACCGTGGTATTGAGGCCAATTCCCCCGGCCATTCCGCAGCTGGCAATGTTGCCCCACAGGTCGATCACTCGCGTAATTCCGGCCAGCATATCTCCGCCGACGTTATCGATACAGCCTGCCCAACGCGTTTTTTCCAGGGGATTTTGACCCCAGTGCAGGTCGTGCCGGGAAATGCACTGTCGTGCGCCCAGGTGCTCGAGCCACTCGAAATGCTCGACCTTGCCGGTAATGGCGTGGGCTTCGTAGCCCGCTCGCGTCAGTAAATCGATGGCGATGCTGCCCACGCCGCCGCTGGCGCCGGTCACCACGATGGGACCCTTGTCCGGGGTTTGGCCGTTGGCCTCCATTCGATACAGGCACAGGGCGGCTGTGAATCCGGCGGTTCCCAGGGCCATCGCATCTCGCGTAGCCAGATTTGGCGGCAGCGGGACCACGGAATCCGCGCGCAAGCGCAAATACTCGGTGTAACCGCCGTCATACTCTTCGGAAAGCTGGCAACCCGTGGCGACGACGGATTGTCCCGCTTCGCAGCGGTCGCTGAGGGATTCGACCACGGTGCCGGCAACATCGATACCGCCGGTCAGGGGATACTTGCGAACGATGCGGCCTTTGCCGGTTGCAGCCAGCGCATCCTTATAGTTGATGCTCGACCATTCGACCCGGATGGTGACTTCTCCCTCGGTCAGATCATCGAGACTGATCTCATCGATACCCGAGCGATAGCCCTGGTCGTCGTTGTGAATTCGAAAAGCCCTGAATTTTTCGGGAACATTTGTCACGATCACGATCCTCTGCTGTGGGAGCGGCCTTCGCCGCGACCGTTGCAGGCAAAAACTTTTCCAAACGGGTCAATTGCCACGGTGGATGGCGCGCCTGTCGACGTGAAGCGCAGCCTCATGCACCGCCTCGGAAAGAGTCGGGTGCGCATGTACGATACGGGCCAGGTCCTCACTGGCGCCCTGAAATTCCATGGCGACCACGCACTCGGAGATCAATTCCGAGGCATTGGTTCCGAAAATATGCACGCCGAGGATTTCGTCGGTTTCCTCGTCGGCCAGCATCTTGACCAGTCCCGCCGCCGAGCCGGCGCCCAGTGCCCGGCCATTGGCCGCAAATGGAAACGATCCGGCCCGGTAGGCCACGCCTTCTTCCTTGAGTTGGGATTCTGTTTTACCGACCCAGGCAATCTCGGGATCGGTGTAGATCACCCACGGCACGGTGTCGAAATGAATATGCACCGGCTTGCCCGCGATCAGTTCAGCCACCGCGATGCCTTCCTCGGAGGCTTTGTGGGCGAGCATGGGTCCCCGCACGCAGTCGCCTATGGCCCAAACGCCCGGCGCCGTGGTGCGTGACTGCTCATCCACCTTGATCTGGCCGTTTTCCAGCACTTCCACGCCCGCACCGTCATCGAGCAATCCCTCGGTGAAAGGCTTGCGGCCCACGCAGACCAGCAAGCGGTCAAAAGTGAGCTGGCTTTCACCGTCTTTGCCCTCAAGGACGACGACGACTTCCTTCTTGATGACTTCGGCACTCTTGACCAGCGTGCCAAGCCGGATGTCGAGTCCCTGCTTGCCAAATTCCCGCGCGGCCTGCCTGGAGACATCCAGGTCGGCCATCGGCAGAAAACTGGTGAGCGCCTCCAGCAAAACGACTTCGGATCCGAGACGACTCCACACCGAACCCAGTTCCAGCCCGATCACGCCCGCGCCGATAACGCCCAGTCGCTTGGGCACTTCAGTGAGATCCAGGGCGCCCTCGTTGTCGATGATGTACTCGCCATCGAAACTGACGTTTGGCAGTTCAATCGGCACCGAGCCTGAAGCCAGGATGACGTTGTCGGCTTCGAGTTCCTGTGTCTCCCCTGAATCGGCGCCCCTGACGGTGACTTTGCGGTCTTTGCCGAGGGTTCCCGTGCCATGGAAATAGGTGATCTTATTGCCCTTGAACAGCTGCGTGACGCCACCTGTCAGCTTCTTGACCACGCCGTCCTTGCGCTCGATCATTTTTTCGACGTCGATGGATGCTTTGGACACGGTGATGCCATGCTCAGGGTATTCATGCTGAACGTGATGATAATGCTTGCTGGAATCGAGCAAAGCCTTGGAGGGGATGCAGCCGACATTGAGGCAGGTGCCGCCCGGCGCTGGTTTCCCGTCCTTGCCGGTAAATCTATCGATGCAGGCGGTTTTCAAACCAAGCTGGGCGCCACGAATGGCGGCGACATATCCGCCCGGTCCACCGCCAATAACAATCAGGTCAAATTTATCAGCCATTAATATTTACTCTTTTAAGAAAGTAGTGCTAACAGGTCCCAAGTTCAGATACCGAGCAACAACCTTGAAGGATCCTCAAGCGCTTCCTTGACGGCGACCAGGAACAGCACCGCCTCGCGGCCATCGATGATTCGGTGGTCGTAGCTCAGCGCGATGTACATCATCGGACGGATCACGACTTCGCCGTCCACCACGACCGGCCTGTCCTTGATGTTGTGCATACCGAGGATGGCGCTTTGAGGCGGATTGATCAGTGGCGTCGATATCAGTGAGCCGAAGACGCCGCCATTGGTAATGGTGAACGTTCCGCCCTGCAGCTCTTCCAGCGCAATCTTGCCCTCGCGAGCCTGTTCCGCATAGTGCCGGATAGTCTTTTCGATATCCGCCAGCGCCATGGTTTCCGCGTTGCGCAGGATTGGAACCATCAGACCACGATCGGTTGAAACCGCGATGCCAATGTCCTGATAGCCGTGGTAAATGATCTCGTCATCCTCCACCGAAGCGTTGACGATTGGAAACTTGCGCAGGGCATCGCAGCAAGCTTTGACAAAGAAGGACATGAAGCCAAGCTTGACGTCGTGCTTCTTTGTGAATTCATCCTGGTGCCGCCGTCGCAGTTCCATAACGGCCTTGAGGTCGACTTCGTTGAACGAAGTCAGGATCGCTGCTGTATTCTGGGCCTCCTTGAGCCGGGACGCGATGCTGCGCCGCAGGCGCGTCATCT
>JBFHEJ010000041.1:0-11902 GCA_041584255.1 Lysobacterales bacterium | reverse complement strand
GTCGGTTGCCGGCTCGGTGTGGTTCGTCATGCTGGCGCGGGAAGTGTCGGCGTCCAGCTAGAGAAAATTCTCCCACAATACGGCGCCCCAGCAACAACCAATCAGCAGCAGGCACAGGAGAACGGCGGCGGAGCCCATGTCCTTTGCGCGCCCGGACAGCTCGTGGCGCTCATGGCCAATCCGATCCACCACCGACTCGACTGCGCTGTTGAGCAATTCGACAATGAGCAGGAGAAACAAGGGTGCCACCAGCAGCAGCCACTGCACCGCCGTATGGGCGATGAAAAAGGACGCCGGGAGCAGAATGGCCACAGCGGCAACCTCCTGGCGAAAGGCCGCTTCGTTGGCAAAGCAGGCCTTGAGGCCGCCCAGCGAAAAGCCGGTGGCGTCTATCAGGCGGGAAATTCCAGTCTTGGCCGGTTTCATGGGGCGATCATGCTACCATTCGGCGCTGATTGAATCAGGATTTGAGTGAATGTTGGATAAGGCGCCAAAGCGGGCCGATCGAGCGGCATTGGTGGCCGAGTTGCCGGACTTTTCCGGGTTTGACCCGTCTGTTGCCGAATCAGAGGTTGGTGACCTCCTGGCAGCTTGTCGCGCCGCGATCGAACGTCACGCTGATGGCGCAAGCGACGAGGACTGGGGCCTCGTGGCTGAGGAGGAAGAAAGAAACGACGCCCTGGACCGCTATTGGTCCGTGCTTTCACATCTTCACGCTGTTGCTGACACGGCCGAGCTGCGCGCGGCATACAACGCCTGCCTGGCGATGCTGACCAGCCACTATTCCTGGCGCCAGCATCACGAAGGCCTGCATGCGGCCTATCTCAGGCTCAAGAACGGCAAGGCCTTCGAAAACTTGGCGCCTGGCAAGCGGCGGCTAGTGGAGCTCGAGTTGCGGGACTTTCATCTGGCGGGTGTCGATCTCGCCCAGGACGACAAGGCCGAATACCGCGACCTGGTGCAGCGTTTGAGCGATCTGGGCGCCCGATTCGGCCAAAACCTCCTTGACGCCACCCAGGGCTGGGATCTTCACATCGATGATGGTGGGCGCCTGGCGGGGCTTCCCGAGTCGGAATTGAACATGCTGTCCGGACTCGCGCGCCACAAGGGAATGGACGGCTGGCTGGTGAACCTCAGCTATCCGGCCTACACGGCCGTCATGAAGCACGCCGAGGACCGTGAACTGCGACACCAGGTCTACGCCGCCTATTCGACCCGTGCCTCCGACCAGGGACCGCAGGCGGGACAATGGGACAACTCACCGCTGGTCAATGAAATACTCGGCCTGCGTCACCGGCTGGCGCAACTGCTTGGCTTCGAGCAGTACGTCGATTTCGCCCTGGCAACCCGTATGGCGGAAGATCACGACACGGTGTATGCATTCCTGCAGGAACTTGCCCGACGCGCGCGGCCGGTAGCGCAGGAGCAGCTCAGTGAGCTGACCGACTTCGCAGCGGCTGAAGGTGCGCCCACACCGCTTCAGGCCTGGGACATTGCCTTTTGGTCGGAACGCCTGCGCAAGCGGGAACTGGACCTGTCCGACGAAATTCTCAAGCCGTACTTTCCGCTCGAAAACATGCTCGGAGCTCTGCGCGAAGTGGTGCACCGCCTGTTCGGAGTTCGGATGGTGCGCGATCCTCAGGTCGATACCTGGCATCACGACGTGCGGTTTTACTGGCTGGAGGACGAATCAGGCACACGCTTCGCGGGCGCCTACCTCGACTTGCATGTGCGAGCGTTCAAGCGGGACGGCGCATGGGTCGGTACTTGCCAGTCTCGCCGAGTCACTCGTGACGGCGTGCAAATGCCGATCGCATTTCTGACCTGCAATTTCCGTCCGGAAGTTGAGGGGCAGCCCAGCCTCCTGACTCCTGAGGACGTTCGCACCCTGTTTCATGAAGCGGGTCATTGCTTTCACCACCTGCTCACCACGGTCGATCTGCCGCAGATCAATGGCATGAATAACGTGGAATGGGATGCCGTGGAGTTGCCCAGCCAGCTATTCGAGGCCTGGACCTGGGAGGACGAACTGTTGGCCAAATATGCCAGGCATTACAAGACGAACGAAGAGCTTCCACAAGACCTGAGGGCCCGCATGAAGCGCGCGCGCTATTTCCAGAAAGCGCTCGCTTTGATGCGTCAGATCAAGTTCGCCATGGTCGATCTCAGGCTGCACAGCGAGTACGATCCGACTTCGCCGCCTGATCCGCTGCAAGTGATGGAGGAGGTCAGGGCGGAATTTGGCGTGGTTCCCGTGCCGAAGGAGAATCGCTTCCTGAACACCTTCGGTCATATCTTCGGCGGCGGCTATTCCGCCGGCTATTACAGCTATCTTTGGGCCGAGGAACTGGCGGCAGATGCCTGGGGAAGGTTCCGGGAGGAGGGTGCCTTCAGCCGATCGGTCGGTATTGCACTTCGCGATGAAGTTCTCGCGGTCGGCGCTTCGCGGCCGGCGATGGAATCATTCACGGCCTTTCGAGGGCGCGCGCCTAAGCCCGGACCGCTGCTCGAGAGCTACGGATTAGAACCATGAAGATCGCATCGTGGAACGTCAATTCTCTCAACGTGCGCCTGCCGCACGTCATGGCCTGGAGTGAGGTCGCCAGGCCGGACATTCTGGCGTTGCAGGAAACCAAGCTGCCGGACGAGCGCTTTCCAGCGTCCGAGCTGGCTGAGCTCGGGTATCACAGCGTGTTTTCAGGACAGAAAACCTACAACGGCGTTGCCATTCTCAGCCGCGAGCAGGCGCGTGATCCGGTCACCGATATCCCGGCGCTCGAAGACCCGCAGCGGCGCATTCTCGCGGTAACGATCGGCGACGTTCGGGTCATCAATCTTTATGTTGTCAACGGCAGCGAAGTCGGCTCGGACAAGTTCGAGTACAAGCTGGATTGGCTGGACAAGGTGACGGCCTGGGTGGGTAGCGAAATCGAGCAGTACGAAAAGCTCGTGGTAGTGGGCGATTTCAATATCACGCCGGATGACAGGGATGTGCACGACCCGGAAGCCTGGCGTGAAAAGATCCTGTGCAGCACGCCGGAGCGCAAGGCCCTGGAGAAGATGCTGGACCACGGTCTCAGCGACACTTTTCGAAGGTTTGACCAGCCGGACGGCGTGTTCAGCTGGTGGGATTACCGCATGAATGCGTTCCGGCGCAAAATGGGCCTTCGCATCGACCTGATCCTGGCTTCAGAGGCCATGCTGGAGCGCTGCTCAGCGAGCTACGTCGACATCGAGCCACGCCGCCAGGAGCGTCCATCGGATCACGCTCCTGTGATTGCCGAATTTGACTGAGCTGGCGCCAGAGGCCTTTGGCCGAATTCGGCCAAAGGCCCCTGTTGCGCTTACCGAATCCGGTCAGTCCTCGAATCCGCTGGTGCCTACACGGTCGCTGATAAAGTCAACGGTCAGGGTTCCAAGATCGTCGGGATTGCCCGGGGACGTGCCGACGTCCAGAACACCAATGTAATGTCCGGTCGGAAGCGTGGCGCCAAAGTCCCAGCTTACGGTCACGTCGAATTGCTCACCTGGTGCAGGGCTGGAGTCGGAAGACATCGCGCTGAAGCCGCCCACACTCGCCCCGTTTACAACGCCCATCAGGGCGACAAAGTTATCGAGTGGGGCACCGGATCCCTGCCAGTTCTGGATCAGCACCCACCAGTCGCCATCCTGTGGATCGAGCACCTCACATTTCTCAAAGGCGCTTGGGCTCGTGGAGCTACAGACCTCTTCGCTTTGCTGTGCGATTCCGTCCATATTGGCGTCGCGACCAACGAACAGGTCGAGGTCGGGTGCTGAGGAGATGACCGTGGAAGCATGCAGGCGATGCGCACCGCTGAGTCCGCTGAGGATGTAGGTCACGGTCCCGTCCGGCCCGTCGTACGGGCTGGTGTTGGTCGGGTCCTGGGCCACCGTGTCGCTTTCGCGATCGAGCGGCGCCACGCCAGTGAGTCCGAGTTGCAGGTCCGTGGCGCCGGTGCTGACCAGTCCCGGGTGCACATACATGCCGCTTGGGTCCGTGGACTCGATGACAATCGGTATGGCATCGAGTCCGGCTGCCTGCACGGCGGCTGTGAAACGGGCCGACGATGCGTCGCCCCCGGTTTCATTGAAAGTGCCCGAGCCGAATACGAAACCCGGTCCGCCACCGGTGATGGTAACCGCGAACTCGATTTCCTGCGTCGCTCCGGCGTTGAGGCTGAAACTGCTGGGCGTAGCCGCAATGCTCGCATTGGGTCCACTCGTATCCGTGAATGTCCATTGCGTGGCAAAACTGCGGGCGTTTTTCACCGTTCGCGTGAAATAGCAGGTACCGGCGCAGGTCGTGCTCTTCATAGATGCGAGGTTGAGTGTCCTGGGGTCGCCGCCGGAACCCGGGTCGGCCGCGAGGAAGTTGGCTTCGGTTTCATCGAGAACAAGCCCTGCCTGTGATGCCGCTTCGAGGTCCACGCGGCCGCCGCCGAAGTCGAAGGGATCGCCTGGCGTGATGTCGTCTTCCTTCAACACGGAAGCAACAGCGGTGGTCATCAACGCCGATTTTACTTCCGATGGCGTCCAAGTTGGGTGCAGGGCCATCATCAGGGCCCCTGAGCCGGCAGTGTGGGGTGAAGACATAGACGTGCCGCTGAGAATGCCGAAGTCCGGTCCCGGGAACCCGGGTATGCCACCGGCCTGAACCGCTGCAAAAATGCTTACACCTGGATTGGTCAGGTCGGGTTTGAGCACGTTGTAGGGCCCCGGGCCGCGTGAACTGAAACCCGCCATGATATCGGCAACGCTCGGGTCGACGATCACCGTGCTGTCGGTGAGCGTTGCCGTGTGCCCGGAACCGGAAGCGAGCCAGGTGCGCAGGGCGTCGCCAGCGGTCAGGTTCACGTGAATGGCCGGGATGATATGCGGGTCAGCTACCGGGTCGCCGCTGCCCGGGACATTGGCGAGGATGCACCCGCCAGCGCCGCCGGCGGCGACATTGGCGCACTTCAGCACCCGCGCAATGGTGCCGCGGTCACAAAGGACGATCTCGCCGCTGGTCCACGTATTGGCGGGGAAGGGATTGAGGCACTGCTCGGGGTTCGGGTCGCCATTGCTGAAATCGCCCGCATAAACGACGGTTTCAGGTCCGTAGCCGCTGGTGCGGCTCTGGCCGGTGATGTCGGCCGGCGGCGATACCCCGCCTGACATGTCGATCAGCATGTTTTCGACGCCGGCGCGGTCGTGGGTGCTGGCGCCGTTGGTGGCTACCCAGGGGCCGTTGTGGCCGACGGTTCCCGCTGTTGGGCCGGAGTTACCCGCGCTGGCCGCGACGAAAGCGCCATTGGCCACCAGGTCTAGGAAAAAGGAATTGATGTCGAATGCAGACCAGGGGGTTGCACCGCCGCCAATGGAGTAATTGATGGCATCCACGCCATCGATGATGGCCTGCTGAGCCGCTGCGCTGGTGGCGGCCAGCGGGCAGGTGTCCTGCGCGCCCGGGGACGGTTCGTAACAGACGTCGTACATGATGATATTGGCATGCGGCGCCACGCCTGAAATCGCCGGGGAAGTCAGGGTATTGCCGCCAGCCGTCGACGATGTATGCGAGCCATGACCGTCATCGTCGGTCGGACCATCGGTCTCGGGGCCGAGGGCGTCGGAGTAGTCCCAGGCGCCGATGAGCTTGTCGTTGCAGGTGTAGGAAGGATCGTGCATGGGGTGGGCGGGATTACACCATCCCAGGAAATTTCCGGAGCCGTTGGGATTGGTGTAGGTATGACCGTCATCCGGGGTATCTGAATACGAGGGATGGTCAAAATTAACGCCTGTATCCAGGACACCGATGACGATTCCTTCGCCTTTGGTCGCGCCCAGGCCACCGGTGCCGGAGCCGTCCCATATTCCTGGGGCGCCGATCCATGTAGGACCCCGATCGGTATGCAGCGGATAGTTTCTGTCGAAGACCACTGCTTTCACTTCACGCATCGAGTTGAGTTTTGCGTAGTCCCCGGCCTGGGCACGCATCGCGACACCGTTCAAGAGGATGTCGTAGCGAAAAATCACTTCCGCCTGACGCCCGAGTTTGTCGGAAATGGCATCGAGGTGCTGATCTTGCCTGGCGCGAAGCCAGTCGCGGTAGGCAAGACTGGCGGGACTGTCGGGGTTCAGTCTTTGGCCGGTCACCGACCTTGCGGTGCCTTCCAGCCCATCCACGCCGCCGGTGTACCTAGCCAGTGGCTGTTCATGGAACTGGATCAGCAGGATGTCACGATTGATGGTCGCGCCGTCATCGAGTTTTGCCAGCGCGTTGAATGAGAATGCCGCGGCGAGACAGCAGACCGCAGTCGAGAGTCGGATAGAAAACACGGGTACTCCTCTTGCCCAAATCGGAGAAAGATCCTTGCCAGTGTAAACCAAGTCGCATGGATTCTCATGCAACTCAGGCGTTTTCGGGACGCCAGGCCGCCCGTGTTCGAAGGCGGGTGCAGGGGCTAGTAGCGGGGAACGTCGCTGTCGATCTCCTTCGACCAGGCGTCGATCCCGCCTTCGACATTGCTGACCCGGGTGAAGCCTTTCTTGCGAAAGTGCTCGGCGGCGCCGCGGCTGCGGTTGCCGGTGTGGCAGTAAAACGCGAGGTCCGAATCCTTGGGCAGGGATTCGAGCTTCGCCAGCGAGTCCTTGTCGAGCAGGACAGACGGTTCGATGACGGCGCGTTCGCGTTCTTCCGGTGTGCGCACGTCGACCAGGGTCAGGCCCTCTGCGCCCAGCCGCTGAGACAATTCCTGCACGCTCATGCTGTGCACCGGCGGTGGCGCGGCCGGCAGGTCCACGCTGAGCCCTTCGCCCTGCGGGGTCTCGACCCAGTCGATAGTGGCGCCGCGGGCACGCTGCGCCGTCGCGATATCGACTAGGACTTCGATACCGTTGGCGGATGTTTCAATCTCGTTGCCCTGGCGGGGTCCGAGATTGAGCTGGGCGTTCCAGTTGGTATCGACGTGAAAGTGCAGGGCGATGCCTTCGTGGCCTTCCAGAGCCTCGCGGATGGCCTGCGCCGCTTTGTCTGTGATCGTGATTTGCGGCGGGCTGCGATCCGGCATTTCCTGCCCAAGCATCTGGTGCAGTTCACCGCTGTTGAACATGCCGACGACGATATCGCAGCCGCCAACGAGTTCGCCTTCGATGTAGAGCTGCGGGATCGTCGGCCAGTTGCCATAAACCTTGATGCCTTCGCGGATCTCGGGATCCTCCAGCACGTTGAAAGTGGCAAAGTCACCGGTCACGCTCTCCAGGGCCGAAATAGTGCGCGCTGAGAAGCCACACATCGGCTGTTGCGGAGTGCCTTTCATGAACAGCATCACGCGGTTGCCATTGACCAGGGAATTGATACGCTCTTTGGTAGCCTCGTTAAGGGCCTGGTTTTCAGTGTTCATAGTGGCCTAATCTGGGGGCAATACCTCAGGCTTCAATCGCGGCCCTACTCAAAGGCAGCGGCGCGCAAGCGGCGGTTGGTTCTCGAGTATTCGATGCGGCCGGGAAACGCCACGCCATCACCTGTCAGATCCAGTTCCCCCAGGGCTTCGTGGATATCATTGAGCCCCTGTGGCGCCAGGGGATAATAATGCCGCAGCGACCCGGCCGTTTGCGCCGTTATGGCGACGATCCCGAGGTCAGGCCAGCTGTGTTCGGTAATCGCCGCGAGGTTTTCCGGGTCATCGGACAGGGGCGCTTCCTCGAACAGGAAGTTGTCCACTACCTCGCCCTGGCAGCCCTCTGGGAGTTCAAACTGTAGCGGAATGGCGTGTGCGGACAGGGTGGAGGTGTAGCGACGGAGCTCACGGCTCCACTCGGCGTAACCGCGCGGCAAGGTGTCCCCCTGCGCTTCCGTGGCCTGGCCGAGACCATGGTTGGACCAGTGATCGAAGGATTCGAACGTGATCCAGACGCTGCCGGCAAGCCACCGATAATGTCCGCCACGGTCCGTCGTCAGCTCAAGCGCCGCTTGCCTTTCAGTCAATGCGGCATCCACCAGTTCCCACAGCGGCAAGTATCCGAAATGCTCCAGCTGCAGTCGCAGCATGGCATTGAGGTCGGTCATGGTCATGAATCGCGCATGAGCGACGCCATATCCAAAAACGGCCTCAAGCCACGATGCAGTGTGCGCCGACAACTGGCCCTCTGCCAGGAAGCGGTGCTCCATTTCCTGCGCCAGGTCTTCCAGCAGCTTTCGCGGACCTTCGACGATGAGCGGAATGAGCTGCAATAAGCCGCGCGGGATACGCCTGTCGGGCTCAAGCACCGCATCTGGCATGCCGTTGTCACCCGACCCGACCGCGATGAGGCCCGGGGAGCCGCCGTCAGTTGCGGCGCTATCGGCGAGGCGCGCGAGCGCCGAGAACACCGGTGCGCCGGGGCGCAGAAGCTGGCATTGGTCGAATACGGCACCCGCCGTCGCCAGCCGGCATTTGCGAATATCGTGCAGCATGGACTTGAGGTCCGCTGCCAGGTGAGCCAGCATTTGCTGGGCGTCGCCGGGTGTGAGGATTGGCGGCCTGCCACCCGGCCCCGGGTCCTTGCCCTCAGGACCGGTTCTGGCGGGATCAGTCTCGACGGCCACGGCGAAGGCAAATGCGGCACGCTCGCCGCTGCTTCGAACGAACATGTCGTCGCCTAGAACAGCGACGGGCCGGAGGCCCGCCTGCCCATGCTGCCGCGCCGTCGGCGCATGCGGGCATGCAGTTGCTTGCGGCGCTCTTCAAGCCAGTCGGAGCGTTCGAGTTTCATGGCCTCGACGCCCAGGCGATTGGATTCCGCGGCACGGAATACCACAAAGTCGCGGTACGCCTCGATGTCGTGTTGAAGTTCCCGTGCCACCAGTTCGACCATGATGGCGTCGTCGAGGAAGCCCAGGGCCGGGATGCTGTCGGGGATCAGGTCTTCGGGCTCCGAGAAGTACGAGAGCGCCTGCAGTACGCGCTGTGCATCTTCCTCTTCGAGGCCCCATCCCCTGTCCACCACCATGCCGATCATGGTTTCGAGCTGATTCATGCGCTGACGTATGAAATCCGAGGAATCGGATGTCCGTACGGTTTGCAGCATATGGCGGGCGTTCTGGATCACTTCATCGCGACCCAGCGCTTCGCTGCGCTCGCGAGCGCGAAGCATATAGACGCGGAATTTTTCGATATCCGCCTCGCTGAGTTCAAACGTGATTTGCAGGGCCATGCCTTGACCTCCTCAGTTCACCAGTCTCGCGGGGTTTCGCGCTGCGGGCCGGCGCCGCGAAACTGGCCGGGTCGGCCCGGCACCGGGTACAGATACCCGCGCTGGGAGAATTTCTCGGCCTTGCCCTCCGAATCGAAGACCCGGCCGTCGATGGTGTAGGGAATACTGTTGCGCTCGCCGCTCTCCAACTGGGCGAGCTTCCGGCGCGCCAGGTCATCGGCGGGAAAGTCGAAGCGGATTTCCTCGGTGCCGTTGGGGTGTATGCGTATTGCCGGCCGATTGCTGCGCTGGCCAAGGTCCGCTTCACCGAGGGTCATGGACATCTCAACGCGATCGACTTCCATTTCGATGTCATTGGGATTGTGAAGGTGGACCAGGGACTGGATTTGACCGCCGCCAAGCTGCAGCGCCGAGATACCGACCAGCGGCGGCTGCCCACGAACAAGTCCGCCGCCACAGGCCGCCAGCGCCAGGGCGATTCCGGCGAGCGCGGTCAGGACCAGGCGATTAGGGTTCGGCTTCTTTACGGCGAGATGGTTCATGAAGCAGGCAGTGGACCAAATGTTCAGTGACTTCTCCTTGCGCATCGCCGATCACGACACCCGGCGGATCGACCCGCATGCATCGGCTCATGGCTTCAGGGCAGCGAGTATGAAACACACAGCCGGGTGGCGGAGTCAAGAGCGAAGGGGGTTCTCCAACGTCTATACGACGCCGGGAGGCGGCTCTCCCCACGCTGGCGCCCGTTCGTGCGGCTCCCAGCAGGGTGCGGGTATAGGGATGGGCCGGGCGTTCGAACAAGGCATCGGCGGGGGCGGATTCGACGATTCTGCCCAGGTACATCACCGCCACTCGGTCTGCGAGTTGGCGGATGACCGCCAGGTCGTGGGAAACCAGCAGCAGGGCAAAGCCCAATTCATGCCTCAGCGCTTTCAGCAATTCGATGATCCGGGACTGCACTGAGACATCCAGGGATGACAGCGGCTCGTCGGCGACAATCAGGTCGGGCTCGGCGACGAGGGCGCGGGCCAGGGCCACACGCTGTCGCTGGCCGCCCGACAATTCGGCGGGAAAGCGCGAGGCCAGGCCGGGTTCCAGGCCGACCCTGCTCAACGCTGTTGTAATCCGCTGCGCGCGACCTTGTGGAGAATCGATGGCGAAGTGATCCAGGGGCTCACGCAGGATTTGTTCCACGGTTCGCCGGGGGCTGAGCGAGGCGCGCGAGTCCTGGAAGACCAACTGCACGTGCCGGCGGATGTCTGCCCATAGGGGATCGCCGCGACCTCTTGGTGACAACCCCGCGAATCGCAACTCGCCGCCATCGGCCGGCTTGAGGCCCAGCAGTGATTGCGCGAGTGTGGTCTTGCCGCAGCCCGACTCACCGACAAGGCCAAAGATCTCGCCTCGGCGGATGTCCAGGCTGGCGTCCCGCACTGCAAGCAGCCGGCGCCGGCTGCGAACACGCACCGGATAGGAGACGCGGAGATCACGCAGTGTCAGGAGGGGCTCTCCCGAGTGGCGCGCCGCCGGTTCCCTGGCTTTGCCGGGAGTCCTGACGTCCAGCCGGGGGATTGCGCCCAGCAGTTCGGCGGTGTAACTGTGTTCTGGCCGCGTCAGAATTTGCTCGGCCGCCGCTGTCTCGACGAACCGTCCTCGTTGCATCACGATAATGCGCTCACAGATGCTCGTTGCCAGGGCCAGATCGTGGGTGATCAGGAGCATCGCACTGCCCTTGTCGTGGCCCAGCCGCAGCAGTTCGCCTAGGACCTGGTCCTGGGTAGTAACGTCCAGCGCCGTGGTCGGCTCATCTGCAATCAAAACCTGTGGCTGGCCGATCGTCGCCATGGCGATCAACACGCGCTGGCGCATGCCGCCTGAGAGTTGATGCGGATAGCGGCGCATCAGGTCTCCCGGGTCCGCCAAACCCATCGCTGTCAGGGCTTTTTCGGCAGCCTCGGGTGCGGTCTTGCGGTCGCCCATGCCCAGGCGCCTGATGACCCATTGGAGCTGGTTACCGATGGTGAACACAGGATCGAGGGCGGTTTGCGGTTCCTGGAAAATCATGGAGATCCTGCGGCCGCGAATGTGTTGCATGCTCGCGTCATTGAGCGTCAGCAATTCTTGCCCGCCGAGGCGAATACTGTTTGCCGTGAAACAGGACGGATCGAGCAAGCCCATGACAGCGTTTGCCGTGGCGCTCTTGCCGCAGCCTGACTCGCCAACCAGGCCAACGATCTCTCCCGGCGCCAGGTCGAAGCTGACACCATCGACGGCCGTAAGCGGTGTCTGGCCAGGAAAGCACACCTCGAGGTTGCGGACTGAGAGCGCGTGAATCATGAATGGTATTGCCCGGCCATCACTATGCCGGCGCCTTGATCAGCTTGCCACGGCGTCGCGCAAAGCCCGGCTCCAGCGCGTCCTGCAGCGCATCCGACAACAGGTTCAGGCCGAGCAGAAAAACGAACAGGAACGACGAAGCCGCCAGGAAATTGCCAAAATGGCCGGCGATCACCTCCTGGGTGCTCTCGGCCAGCATCACGCCCCAGCTCACACCGTGCTGCACGCCCAGTCCGAGGAAACTCAGGATCACCTCGGTCTTGATCGCCGCGACAAAAACCAAGGTCCCCTGCACCAACAGGATGTGGACGGTATTGGGCAGGACGTGACGGGTCACGATGCGCCATGACGGCAGGCCAATTGCCTCGGC
>JBFHEJ010000040.1:0-11998 GCA_041584255.1 Lysobacterales bacterium | reverse complement strand
TCTCGCCGGCGATGCCGCCGAGGGCATCGACGCGTTCCTGCAGAAGCGCCGGCCTCGTTCGGCCGGAAGCTGAGAGTCCTGGCCGGGCTCGGGTATCCTGTATGAAAACGCCGTGGGACGGATCAATCCAGCCGTCGGTTGGCCTCTGCGATAAGAGCGGCATACTCTTCGGTAATATTGATGCGGGCTGACTCGAGCGTTTCGATGCGATTCAGAACGTCGTTTTGATATTCAGGGTCGAAGCTGGCGAACACGTCGCTGCCGGCCTCCTGCCTCAATTGGGACAGCTGCCTGTCGACCTGGGCGAGCTGCTGTTCCCGCTGTGCTTCCAGCGTGGCCACGAATTGCTGAATGTTGCCTTGTGGTGAATCCTGGAACTCGGGCGGGGTTTGGCCCTCGCTGTCCAGTGATGAATCGAGCTCACCGGAGCCATCAGCCACGGCAGCGCTCGTGGATGAACCCACACCCCGGCTGTCCATCACGTCGCCCGACACCTCGATTTGCTCGGCGCTATCGCTACACGGCATATCCGAGAAGGTGATTCCGGACGGACTTTCGCAGCGATACACTTGCGCGGAAAGGCTGGTAGAGGCCGCCATCAGCAAGGCAGCGGAAATCATTCTGCTGAGTCCCTTCGGCATCTTTGCTAATTCCTATAACAAATCAGTTGGTTGTGTGCCGAGTATAACACTCAACTTGAGGCATATTCACCCACTTGTAGACGAATTGTTGCCGCTAGTCGTTCGAAACTGTGAATTCACTGACGATTTCCGCCCGGAATCCACGATGAACGGGCTGTGCATCACGTGGCCACGTCGCGGAGAATTCTGCCCAAAGCGATTCCGGCAAAGCCCGTCGACCGGTGACCGCGATTTTGTCGGGTGGCGGGCCTGCCAGCACCATTTCGACTTCGATGGGAATCGCCCCCGGATGGGTAATTGAGATGAGATTCGGACGATCAGGCCGCTTGCTGACGGCACCCTGCTCCAGCGCCGGGACACCATTGACGTGTGCCTCCGACACGGCGGCGTGTTGTGGCAACCCAATGACCATTTGCTCCACCCCAACCGGGGCCTTCAGCGTCAGACGCAGGGTCCGCACCTGATGGCCGTCGCCGAAGTTCTGGGTGAGACTCCGGATTGCCACGGCCTCAACCCCTGCCAGGCCGAGCGCAGGAATTTCCAGCGCGGGCCGGCTCATGAGTGCCGGGCCGCTGCGCGGGTTGACGCCGGCACTCGCATACAGGGTCGGGAATTCGCGCAACGCAAAATCGTTCGCTTCCACGAAGACCGGGTCGCCACGGTTGCCGGAGGACTCCAGGTACACCAGGGCCTCGTGCCCTTCCCCCTGCTCGCGATAGACGAGGTTCATGCCGCGCGGCCGGTCCTCGCTGAAGCCGGGAATGAACAGGTGAAACAGGGCAGCGGCAATGACCGTACCCGCCAACACCAGAGCCGGCCGCCAGCCCTGAATGGGATCCTTGGCAGAAGCGAAACAGGCAGGGAGCAGTGGCAAGAGCAGCAGGACCAGGGGCATCGCCTTGACATGAGACAGGCTGAACGGCAGGACAACATCGAGCATGAAGAAGTGGTAAAGCGCTATGTAGCCAGCCGTCGTAAAGCCGAAAAAAGTGGCCAGCACGGGCCCGGACCCCGACCGCCACCGCAACATGTCGAGAAGCAGGCCAACGAAGAAGGCGACCATCGGGATCAATACAACGAAGCTGGCCGCCGGCAGGTTGAAATCGAGCCACAATGCCAATGCCGCGAATGAAAGCCAGCAAGCCAGGGTGGCAGAGCCAAAGCCGATCCTGTGCGCGAACAGCTTACAGGTCACCCAGACCGCCCAGGCACACAGCGCAAAGAGCGCAAATTGCGCCGCCCATGGCTGGGGGTGCTCGATCGGGTGCGTGCTCACCCATTCTCCCAGGGGCCATCGCAACAACCACGCACCACCCACCAACAGCGCGCCGACCGTGATCTGCGCAAGGAGCGCCAGGATGACGCCGGAAGGAGAGATGTCCGATTTGAGGAACAGGGCAACGCCCAGCAGGATCAGCACGGTCAGCAAGACAGTGATACCACTGGCGGTACTCACCGGGTAGTGCCACACAAAGCGGCCGAATACGTCGATGTATGCAGCGTCTTCTTTCGACTGCAGCTTGGCGATGTCGCGATCGGCCAGGGCCGTGACCAGGGACCAGGCGTTCTGGCCATGGTGTTGCAAGCTGCCGGGATCGAGGTGCGCCACGTCGTCGAGCCGCGAATGGTAAAGCGCGACGCCGCCGGTGAAGGCAAAATTGAGCCCTGGCACGCCCAGCGCCTTGTACACCGAGTAATCGGTGTCGTTGGGCATTCTCTTGTAGACCTCGTAGGCCAGCGAGTTGGCTACCGGGCGTCGCAGCTCCCTGGAAAGGATTCTGATCAGGCTGCGATTGCCCTCGCCCGTCTCGAACATCGTGCTGGGGCCCGTGACGCCTCGGGCTTCAAGATTGATCACCACGCCAACACGCTGGAACAGCTCGTGGTGGCTGGCGAACGCGTGAGCGCCAATCAGGCCCAGTTCTTCTCCGTCCGTGATCAGGAAGACCAGGTCGTTACGATAGGCGCCATCGTGAGCAGCCATGCGTGCAATTTCCAACACGGCAGCGGTGCCGGCACCATCGTCACTGGCCCCCGGCCCGGCCCAGCTGCTGTCGTAATGCGCGGTCAACAACACCGCCTTTCTACCCTCGTTGCCGGGTTTGACCGCGATGATGTTCTCCACCGGCGCGCAACTGGCGAAGGCAGGGTGACAATGGAATCGCTGCTGGATTTCCGCCTCGTAGCCCCAGCTCCGAAGCAGGTCGGAAATGCGCTTGCGGATCTCTTTGTTGGCGGCGGAACCCGCGACATGCGGCCGCGATTCCCTCAGCAGTCCCCGCAGAATCTCCAGCGCCCGGTCGGCAGAAAATTCTCTTTGCGCGGCTTCCGGACCGAGTGCCGCCGGGGGTTTGATCGCGAGTGGCAGGGCGACAGCGAGCACGGCCGCCGTGATCACCAGCCCCACGGGGCGGGACAGGTGATGGAGCCACCGGCGCCGTTTTCTCATAGGAACACGAGCGACAGCCATGGCCAGAACGTAATCAGGAGAACGGACAGCAGCAGGAACAGGAAAAACGGCAGGGTGTCGAGATAAATGGACACCACCGGCCGATCGAAACGGTAGCTGGCGATAAACAGGTTGAGCCCAACGGGCGGTGTCAGGTAACCCAGTTGCATGGTGGCCAGGAACACGATGCCGAGGTGCACGGGATGAACACCGAATTGCACCGCAACCGGCAGAATCAGCGGCACGACCAGAACGATCGCGGAGAAGATGTCCAGTATGGCGCCGAGGATCAGCAGGAACACCAGCAACAGCACCAGAAACGACCACTGCCCCTCGACCAGGCCGCCAATCATTTCAAGCAGGCGCTGTGGCACACCGGTGTCGATCATGTAGTTCGTGGACGCCAGCGACATGCCCAGGATGAGAAGAATGCCGCCCACCAACACCATCGACTCACGGATGATGCCGGGAAGTTGCCGCAGTGAAATCTCACGCAGGATCAGGACATCGACCACCAGGACGTAAATCGCCGTTACCGAGGCCGCTTCGGAAATCGCGAAGTAGCCGCTGTAAATTCCACCCAGGACTACGATCGGCAGCGGGATTTCCCAGCGCGCCTCCCACAGCGCCTCGCCGGCCTCTCGCCAGGAAAACTCCGACAGGGGCACCCGGATCGCGCGGTTCTTCCAAACGCTGTAGCCCGAAAGAAACACCAGCATCAGAATTCCCGGAATAACGCCGGCCAGGAACAGGCTTTCGATACTGATCTCCGCCACAACGCCGTAAAGAATGAGCGGCAGCGAGGGTGCAAACAGCAGCCCAAGGCTCCCGGCTGAGGTCACCAGGCCCATGTTGAATCGTTCCGGGTATCCCGCCTCGCTCAGCGCCGGCAGTAACAGCGCCCCGAGCGCAATGATGGTGACACCGGATGCACCGGTGAACGCTGTGAACAGTGCACAGGCCACCAGCGAGACCACGGCGAGCCCGGCCGGCATCCACCCGAGCAGCGTGCGGGTGACCCGCACCAGCCGTCGGGGTGCATCGCTTTCGCTGAGCAGGTACCCGGCGAAAGTAAACAGCGGAATGGCCATCAATATCGGCAGTTCTGCCATGCCCCAGAATTCGATGGCCACGGCCTGCAGATCGATGCCTTCGCGGCTGAACCCCCACATCGCGCTCGCGGCGATCACCGCGAACAGCGGTGCGCCGAGGATCGCCAGGATAATCAACAGCACAGGGATCACTTGCCCTGCTCCCTTTTCTCCCCGGGCCGGCCGGTGAGTTCGAGCACATCGCCCGCAAGCAGGACCAGATACCGCCAGGTGACCAACGCAAAACCAACCGGCAAAACGAGTTGCAGGACCCACGCGGGCGTTTGCCCGAGCAGGACGTCGCCATACTCGCGGGAGGTCATCACAAAATCAGTCGAGACCCGGGTCACCAGTGCGCAAATCACCGCGCCGAACAGGTGTGCAATGACCTTGCCAACCAATCGCAGGCGCGGCCCGGCGAAACTATCCAGCAGGTTAATACTGATGTGCTTGTCGCTGCGCGTGGCCGCCACCGCGCCGGCGACCGCCAGCCACAGCACCAGCATTCGCAGCAGCTCATCGCTCCAAAAAAAACCGACATCGAAGAAGTTGCGCAGCACGATCTGCGCCGCCGAAAGCAGCACCATGGCCAACAGCAGGAGGACCAGCAGGGCGTCTTCAGCAAACTTGCCGGCCGTGCCGAGCACGGCAAGGATACGCTTGCCCCTTGCCATGGCTCAGCCGGCTCCGCCCCCGGCCCGGTAGTCCTCGAGCAACTGCCGCAACCGGCCAAGGAGCGCGGGGTCGATCCGGCCCCGGGCCGCCTGTTCGGCGTTTGAGGCGTTGATGCGTTGCTTCCACTCCAATACCTCTGCAGGATCGGGCCGCACCAATTGCAGCCCACTCTCGAGCAGGGCCTGCAAGGCCTCCTCGTTTTCATCGGCGCCATTGGCATCAAAACGGGCGTAGACATCCTCGAAGGTGCCGCGTACGACGGCCCGGTCAGCCGCGGACAGGCGATCAAACGCCCGGCGCTCAATCAGCAATGCGCCGTATACGTAGGCTACGGGCAGTTCCATGATGTATCGAAGCCGTGTGTGCCACTGAAAAACCACGGCCGCCACCGGCGGCACGGCTACGCTGTCCAGCAGGTCGGTCTGGAGGCCGGTCAATACATCCGTAGTCGGCATCATCACCGGTGCGATGCCCAGCGACTTGAGGGCCGCGAAAGAGATTTCGTCGCCCTCGGGCGTCCATAGCTTCTGACCGCTGAAGTCTTTGAGGCTGGATAGTCGTTCGGCGGACATCAGGTAGGCAAACCCGCCCCCTGCAAAACCGAAAGTCACGTAACCGGCATCCTCGATCCGGCGGCGCAATTCCTCGTCAAAGTGATCGCGAGCGAAGCGTGCTTCGTCGATATCGTCGAATACCAATGGCAGGGAGTACAGCGCGGCGTCTTTCTGCAGAGGGCTGAGTTCACTGGCCGTAAAAACACCACCATGGAGTTGGCCGGTGCGCATCTTTCTCTGCACCTGGCGGGCATTGCCCTGCACACCGCCGCCGTAGAACTTGACGGTCACTCGCCCTTCGGTCTGCTCCGAAATATCCCTGGCCCCGCTGCGCATGGACTTCATCCATGCCGAGCCTTCCGGGGCGATGGTTGCGAGTTTGAGTTCCTGGGCCTGGAGCCCTGTCCACAACAGCAGCGCGCCGGCCAGCACACCCAGCCGGGCCTTCCTCACTGTGCCGTTGTCCGCGCCTCTCCTCATGCATGCCATCCGCAAGTGATCAAATTCAGGTCAGAAGTATTCATCTGCAGAATCAAGCAGCGCCTGGGCCTCGGCCTGCGCCAAGGTATTCGTAAGCACGAATCCTCGATGATTGGGGTCGGCCTGCAGTACTTCACCGAGCAACCGGTCGTGGAGCGGCCGGTCATAGAGCGTCCGGGCGTAATACCTGGCGTAGTCTACCTTGATGCTGAGATCCTCATCACCGGATAAGGCCAGCGCGCGCTCAAAATGTTCCCGGCCGGCTTCGAAATCGCCTCCCAGAGCCGGCGGTCGAATGGTATTCAGTACCGCCAGGTAATGTTCCACCTTGGCTGGTCGAAATTGCGGGTCGAGCGACTTCAGCTTTTGCAGCGTGGCGCGCACTTCGGGCAAACGCGCCAGCGCCCGCCAGTCATCGGCATGGGACTGAATATAGGCCAGCCAGCTGAAGGCGTAAGTGTACAGCGCGGGCACGTCGTCCTCTTCAAACCCGGCCAGCGTGGCCATGTAATCTTCGTAAGGCAGCTCCTGCATGCCGCAGGAAGATGGCGCCGTCACGCAAAGTCTGCGCTGTCCATAAGCGAATGCCCGGGTGGTCAGCTTGCGCGAGCGCTCAGGGTTGTCGACGAACACCACACCGTAGGCAGCGTAAAGCTCTGATGCCGCCGACAGCAGCGCCGGGTCGTTGGGCGCGTCCTCCACCATGCCGTCGAGCATCATCAGGTAGGCGGGCGCTCCGGCGCGAACGATCTCGGGGTCGTTTTGGTTGAGCATGGCGGAACTGATGCTGCCCGCCAGATTGGCCCCGGTGCTGGAAACCAGCGATGCGCAACCAGCGGTGACCAGTGAACATGCGACGGCGGTGAGCCGAAATAGCCCCCTCATGCTTGCGGCTACTCCCCGTAAGGTATCCAGATGTTCTTGATTTCCGTTGCCTTGCGCAGAAATACCTCGCCTTCGCCCTGTTCGGGATTGAACCAGTCGTGGTGCTTGCCGTAATTGACCCAGGTGCGTTTCATGGTGGCCGCAGCTTCTTCCTCAACCAGTTTGCTGCCTTCGCGACTGCCCCAGTACCACATGGCCTCGATGTCGTAGTGCTTGGCCAGCACATCCGTGAGGACATCCTGGTTTCCGGTGACGATGTTGATCACGCCGCCCGGCAGGTCCGAGGTATCCAGCACCTGGTAAAAATCGGTGGCCAGCAGCGCGTAATGGCTGGATGGCACCGCCACGACCCGATTGCCCATCGAAATGGCCGGCATAACGGTGGACACGAACCCCAGCAGGCCGGCTTCCTCTGGCGCAACGATCCCGATCACTCCGAGTGGCTCTTTCATCGCCAGCGTGACGTTGCGAAACGGCGTCGAATGCACATGGCTGTCGTACTTGTCGGCCATGGCGGCGTAGGTGTATATGCGGTCGAGGCACAACACGAACTCGGTCGCGGAATCAGCCGTCGACTTGCCGCTGAGTTGGGCGATTCGCCTGGTGAATTCCTCGGCCCGGGCACTGAGGTTTTCGGCAATGTAGTAAATCACCTGGGCGCGATTGTGGGCCGCCGTGGTGCTCCAGCCGCCGGCCTTGCGCGCCGCCTCGACGGCGTCTCGAATGTCCTTGCGGTTGCCCGCCGGAACTTCCGCGATGACGCGCCCCTTGGCGTCCATGGCCGCTGTGCTGTATCCACCGTCGGGCCGCACCTGGCGCCCGCCAATGTAGAGTTTTGGCGTGCGGTCGATTTTCGGCACGCGCTGCTCTTCCACTTCCTCGGCCGGCACAAAGCGCGGCAAGGGGTGAATTGGGTCGAGGCTCAAGCCGTCTTCCCACACCGGCTTGACGTATTCGTACAGGCCCTCCTTGCCGCCTTCGCGCCCGAAGCCCGACTCGCGATAGCCGCCAAAACCCGAAGCGGCGTCGAACATGTTGGTGCAGTTGATCCACACCGATCCCGCCTTGAGCTTGGGTGCGATGTCGAGCGCCAGGTTGATGTTCTCGCTCCAGACGCTGGCGGCCAGGCCGTAGCGGCTGTTGTTGGACAAATGTACGGCCTCTTCCGGGGTGCGAAAGCTCATCGACACCAGGACCGGGCCAAAGATCTCCTCCTGGGCCAGGGTGGCCGAGGGCTGAACATCCGTGATCAGTGTCGGCGGGAAATAGCAGCCGCCTTCCGGTATGTGGCATTCGGGCTGCCACTTGGTGCCGCCCTCCTCCACGCCAACTTCCACCATCTTGCTGACGCGCTCCAGCTGGGAAGGGTCGGCCAGCGCGCCGATATCGACGCCCTTGTCCAGCGAGTCTCCCAGGACCAGCGTAGACATCCGGCGTTTGATCTTCTCATGCAGGCGATCGGCGACGGATTCCTGCACCAGCAGCCGCGAACCCGCGCAACAAACTTCCCCTTGGTTGAACCAGATGGCGTCGACCAGGCCCTCGACCACGCTGTCGAGGTCGGAATCCTCGAATACGACAAACGGCGATTTTCCCCCGAGTTCCAGCGTGAGCTTCTTGCCAGTGCCCGCAGTTTGTTTTCGCAAAATGCGCCCCACCTCGGTGGAACCGGTGAATGCGATCTTCCTGACCTGTTCATGATCGACCAGGGCCGTCCCCGCCTTGTGGTCGCCAAGCACTAGGTTGAATACGCCTTTTGGCAGGCCGACTTCGCGGCACGCATCGGCAAACAGCACCGCCGTGACCGAGGTGTATTCGGCCGGCTTGAGCACCACCGTGTTGCCCATGGCCAGCGCCGGCGCCACCTTCCACGCCAGCATCAGCAGCGGGAAGTTCCAGGGGATGATCTGACCGACCACGCCGAGTTCCCGGTAACCCGGAAGCTCCCGTGACATCACCTGGGCCCAGCCCGCATGGTGGTAGAAATGCCGGATCACCAGCGGCACGTCGATGTCGCGTGACTCGCGAATCGGTTTACCGTTGTCCATGCTCTCGAGCACGGCAAACAGCCGGCTGTTTTTCTGGATGGCCCGCGCCAGGGCATACAGGTAACGCGCCCGGCCGTGCCCGCCCAGTGACACCCAGCCTTCCAGCGCATCCGACGCCGCGCCCACGGCCGCATCGACGTCAGCGGCGTTGCCATCGGCCACCTGGGCGAGCAATTCACCGTTGGAGGGACTGCGCGAATCGAAGTATTCACCGGAGTTGGGCTTGCGCCACTTGCCGTTGATGAAGTGGTTGAGTGTCTGCTCGCGCTTGCGCAGCCACGCCCACGCCCGGTCGGAGCTTTCCGGCGCGGGCCCGTAGTCCATGTTTTCAAAGATATCGCGTACTGACATGGTTTCCTTCCCTGTCTATCGCACGGCAGCGCCCTAGGACACGGGATGCCGGAAATCGGCAGAGTAACTGCCGGTCACATGGTGCTCGAGCTGACGCTCGATATCGCCCAACAGGCTGCTGGCGCCGAACCTGAAGAGTTGCGGTGAGAGCCAGCGTTTGCCGAGCTCCTCTTTCATCAGGACGAGGTAATCAATGCTCTCCTTGGCACGGCTGATCCCCCCCGCCGGCTTGTAGCCGACGTAGTGTCCTGTCAGATCGAAATAGTCGCGAATGGCGCGCACCATGACGAGGCTGAAGGGCAAGGTGGCGTTGACCGATTCCTTGCCGGTGCTGGTCTTGATGAAATCAGCGCCCGCCATCATGCACACCCAGCTGGCCTTGGCCACGTTGCGCAGGGTCGCCAGTTCACCGGTCGCCAGGATGGCCTTCATGTGCGCCTTGCCACAGGCTTTGCGGTAGGCCTGCACTTCCTCGTACAAACCTTCCCAGTCGCCCGTGAGCACCTTGGCGCGGCTGATGACGATATCGATTTCCTTCGCGCCCGCCTTGACGGATTCACGCACCTGCGCCAGCTTTAGCGTCAGCGGAATCTGACCGGCCGGGAAACCGGTGGATACGGCGGCAACCGGGATCCCCGTGCCCTCGAGCGCCTCGACCGCGGTTTCGATGAAGTTGTGATAGACGCACACAGCAGCGGTGGTGAGCTTGAGATTGCCGACGCCAAGGCCTTCGAGAATGTCGCGACGCACGGGCCGCCTGGCTTTTTCGCAGAGCCGCCGCACCTTGCCGGGCGTGTCGTCTCCCGCCAGGGTGGTGAGATCGATGCAGCTTACCGCCCTGAGCAGCCACGCCGCCTGGTGATCTTTCTTGATCGAACGACGCTTGCCCACGGTGCCCGCACGGCGCTCCACGGCGCTGCGGTTGACCCGAACGTCCTTGACCAGGTCCGCATAAAATTCCATCCCGGGATTGCGCTCCAACGGGCGCTGGGTGATGGGCAGTACGTTTTGGTCCGTCGCGCCGGCCATGGGCAGTAGCAGATTCCGGTAGCAATCAGGCCTGACAGTATAAACGAGGCACACACTTCAGGTATAAGAGAGCGGTGATCTACGCCATCCTCGTTTATCTCGCTATCCTGATTGGCGTTGCCTGGTGGAGCCGCCGGGAATCCCGCACCATGAGCGGGTATTTCATCGCAGGAAAAAAACTGCCCCCCTGGGTGGTGGCGTTCAGCACCAACGCCACCGGCGAGAGCGGCTGGTTGCTGCTGGGGCTGACCGGGATGGGATACGCTGCCGGCGCGCAGGCCTTCTGGGTGGTCGCGGGCGAAGTGATCGGGATCGCGCTGGCCTGGCTGCTGATGTCGCGGCGCCTCAAGCGTCTGGCCGACGATTCGGATTCGATCACCGTGCCCGACGTCCTGGCCGCCCGCTTTGTCGACCGGCTGCATATCCTGCGCGGTCTCTCGGTGCTGATCATCGTGCTGATGGTGGGCGCCTATGTCGCCGCGCAAATGGTGGCGACCGGCAAGGCCGTCGGGAGTTTCACCGGCATCCCGTACGAGTGGGCGGTGATCGGTGGCGCCGCGGTGATCATCGCTTACACGCTGGTCGGTGGCTACAAGGCCGTGGCGTGGACCGATCTCGTCCAGGGCCTCCTGATGCTGCTTGGCCTGCTGGTTCTGCCCGCTGTCGCCATTGTCGCAGCGGGTGGCTGGGATGCCGTGGTCGAAAGCCTGCGCGCCCAGGATCCAGGGCTGCTGGGGCCCTGGGGCCCTGACGGCAAATCGACCGCTGCGCTGGTAGGCATTGTGAGTTTTCTGGCCATCGGCCTTCCCTTCATGGGCGTACCCCAGCTGATGGTTCGCTTCATGTCGGCGCGCTCGGTGAAGAGCCTCAAGCCGGCCATGACGATCTCGATCATTGTGATTGCCCTGTTCGACATCGGTGCCGTGCTCACCGGCATGGCCGGCCGCGCGCTGTTCCCGGACCTCGGCGATCCCGAGACCATCCTGCCCCTGCTCTCCAATGAGTTGCTTCCCCCGCTCTTGGCAGGCGTGATGATGGTGGTGGTGATGGCCGCCATCATGTCGACGGTGGACAGCCTGCTGATCCTGGCGTCATCGGCGGTAGTGCGGGATTTTCTGCAGAAAATTCGCGGTTCGTTGTTAAGCGACGGCCAGCTCGCCCTGCGCGGCAAGTGGCTCACGCTGATTATCGGTGTCATCGGCGTCGCCTTTGCCCTGCATCAGTCGCCCCTGGTGTTCTGGTTCGTGTTGTTTGCCTGGTCGGGCCTGGGTGCCGCCTTTGGGCCGGTCCTCCTTTGTGCATTGTGGTACAAGCCCACCAGCCTCGCCGGCGCAATCGCCGGAATGCTGGGCGGCTTTCTGACCACCATGTTGTGGGTGCTGGTGTTCAAGGAACGCACCCATGGCCTGCTCGAAGTGATCCCGGGTTTTGCCGTCGGCCTGTTGTTAACCATCGCGGTCAGTCACACGACCAGGGGCCAGCGTAGCGTGCGGGAGTAAATTGCTCTGGCCCTTTACGCCGACCCCATTTTCATTCCTGCTGTGGCATACTGCCCGCCCGTTTTACTCTGATATTTCCGGAACTTCGCATGTCAACGAAGCGTACCTTTTTGGCCTTTTTCGCCACCGTCTTTGCCGCAGCCCTGGCCACAGCCATCAGCATTCCGGCCGCGATTGCCCAGGACGATGAGCCGCCGCCCGGCCTCAATGAACACACCTTTACGGGCCTTGAGTGGCGCGGCATCGGACCGGCCTTGATGTCCGGGCGAATCGCCGACATCGCGGTCGATCCCGAG
>JBFHEJ010000039.1:0-12068 GCA_041584255.1 Lysobacterales bacterium | reverse complement strand
TCGCGGAGTCCGGATCGCGCACGGGGTTTTGCGCGATCACGTGGCCCATGCGCACCGTGACTACGAGGTTCGCAACGACCTCGACAAGTGTGCCGAACTGCTCAGAGCCGGTGCATTGAGCGCGGCCATCGCCGGGCAGATGGAAGACCTGGCTTAGCCGACCCATGCCCGTACTCAGGAATATCGGCCAGCTGGCCACCTGCCCTGCCGACGGCGCGCAGTCCGACGCCGGGCTGATCGACGACGCCGCGCTGGCATGGCGTGGCGAAGAGATCGAGTGGGTAGGCCCGGAAGCCGATCTGCCGCTCACCCTCGCCGGCCTGGAATCGCATGACTGCGAAGGTCGCCTGGTCATACCGGGCCTGGACGACTGTCATACCCATCTGTGCTTCGGTGGATGGCGGGGCGATGAATTTGCGCTGAGGATTAAAGGAGCAAGCTACCAGGAGATCGCAGAGGCGGGAGGCGGCATCGCCAGCACAGTGGCGGCCACGCGCGCCACACCCGCTGATGTCCTGGTGGCACGCGCCAGCAACTTTCTCGATGCCATGCTGGCGCTGGGCGTGACCACGGTGGAGGCCAAGAGTGGTTACGGTTTAAATGAGCCTGACGAAATCAAGCAACTCCAGGTCTACCGCAGCCTCGGCCAGTCACATCGTGTCGAGATCGTCGCGACCTTTCTCGGCGCCCACATCATTCCCCCGGAGTATGCCGACAACCGTGACGAGTACATTGACCTGTTGTGTTTGCAGCTGATCCCGCGCATTGCCCGCGAGGACCTGGCCGAATTCTGCGACGCCTTTGTCGAGGAAGGCGCCTTCACTCTGAATGAAGGCGAGCAGATCCTTCTGACCGCGGCGGAACATGGCCTTGGCCTCAAGCTTCACGCTGATCAGCTCAGTCCGGGCGGCGGCGCGCAACTGGCCGCCCGGCTCGGCGCGGTCTCGGCGGAACACCTGGAGTACATCGACGAGGAAGGCATAGCAGCCCTGGCTGAAGCCGGCACCGTCGCGGTGAGCCTCCCACTGGCGTCCATGTATCTCAAGGAGACCTACATTCCGGCGAAGAAACTGCTCGATGCCGGTGTGGGCATCGCGGTGGCGACCGATTTCAACCCTGGTTCCAGCCCCAGCTACCACCTGCCTCTCGCCATGCTAAATGCTTGCCTTTACCAGGAGATGACGCCACAGGAAGTGCTGCACGGCGTGACATCGGTTGCCGCGCGCGCTATTTCCCGTGGCGATCGAATCGGATCACTGCTGCCCGGTTACCAGGCGGACATCGCCATCATCGATGCGCCCGACCTTAATCAATGGATGTATCACTTTCGCTCCAACGCCTGCCACGGCGTCATCAAAAGAGGCGAATGGGCCTAGATCGCGATGCGCGCCCGCTGCCCGGACGAATTCAGATCGCGGGGGTCATCGATCGGTCCGAGGCAGACCTGTTGGTTTCGCTGGGGGTCAACATGCTCGGCTTTCCCCTGGGTCTCGGGGACGGGCGCGAAGACCTGGGTGTCGAGGAGGCGAGCGACATTATTGGCAGTTTGCCTTCCAGCGCTGTGGCGGTGTGCATCACTTACCTGCACATGGCAGAGGATATCTCGGACCTCTGTCAGCGATTGCACACACCCTGGGTGCAGTTGCATGGCAAGGCGGAAGCTTATGAGGTCGTCCGACTGCGGCAAATGTGTCCCGGCCTCGGCATCATCAAGAGCCTGATTGTGCACCCGGTTGGCATTGGTAATTTGGCCAATGAAATCAATATATTTGAGCCTATAGTAGACGCTTTCATCACCGATACCTTCGATCCGGAAACGGGTCGCAGCGGCGCCACCGGAAAGACCCACGACTGGCGAATCAGCAGGAAGGTGGTGGAATCGACACGGCGCCCGGTCATCCTCGCTGGCGGACTGACCGCCACCAATGTGGCCGACGCGATCGCCGCAGTGCGACCCGCTGCCGTCGACGCCCATACCGGAGTCGAGGGGCCAGACGGGCGAAAGGACGTCGGCACGGTGCGCCTGTTCGTGCAAAGGGCCCGACAGGCACTGGCGCGGGCGGTTTGACAAGTCAAACCCTGGCCCGGCATCGACCCGGAACGAGCAAGCCAGGGGCTCCCCGCCTCGATGCGCTAGACGATCAGTTGCGGGGCTCAGCCCTCCGGCATTCCTGCATATTGCGGCAGGCCGTCATCCAGTTGGATGAACGGTTGCCTGGCGGCGGTGAAGATGTGCATCTGAGGCTTGACCCAACTGGCGTCATCGAGACTACCGACCTTGATGAAAACGTAGCCGGGATCAGATGCGCATTCAAGGTAAACCCCGGAACCGCAGTTGGCGCAATGCCAGCGCGTCACGGGCTTGCCCGAATCGCCGGTGACAACGTAGGAAGAGCGTTCACCCTCGATCTCGAAGGTTGAATCGCCCACCATCAGCTCCATTGAAAACGGGCTTCCGGTGGTGCGCTGACAATCGTGGCAATGGCAATAAAACGTGTACTCGGGCATTTCGCCGCAGGTGTAACGGACGGCGCCGCAGTGGCACCCGCCGCTGTATGGAATTGACATCCAGGTTCTCCTTGTCAGGTCCGGGTTGTGTGGACAGTTTCAGCCTTGTGGTGGGCCCTTATCTGCCCGGCATGATACGAAGACTCAGCGTCGTTGCCCAGCGCTACGCGCCACCTGAATCATGCCCGGCGTTCAGCCGCCCGGATCATCATATGAATGCCCGGGTCAATCATCCTCACCACCTGCCGGCCCGTAGAAGAAGACCCAAGTGGCGAAATCATCGGTGAAGTCCTCAAACCGATGCTCGACCCCGGCAGGAACGAATAGCACCTCACCGGTTTCGAAAGGCTGTCTCGTCGCGCCCTTTACAAACCAGCCGGAACCCGCAGCAACGACGTACACTTCATCCCGATCATGGGGGGCCTGAGGATCATCCCCAACCGGTTTGTAGATTTCCACGGACAGGGTTCCGTGGCTGAACAACTCCTTGAACAGCGCGTTCTCACTCTCAAGGCGTTCCAGCGCGCTTGAGATCGTCAGTCTTTTCACAGCCCGACCGCGTAGATCAGAAAACCGCCGAGTAGCAAGGCAAGCACTCCAGCCAGGCGGCCGTATGAAGCTGCAAAACCCATGGCCCAGTTCATCAGGCTCAGAAAATTGGAGCGCCCCATCACGGCCAAGGTGATGGCGACGACCAGGGTGAGCCAGCCCAATACCGCAAGGGTAACCGGGAACCTGGATTCATCGGCGTAGACAACCAAGGCCGCACCCAGAGCCAGCCTCACCACAACTGCGAGGATATGGATGCCAAGTGTCCCTGAATGGCGACGCATGAGACCGAATACCGTATCCGGCCTGACCAACACCATTGCGCCGATCATGAAAATCAGGGCGCCAAAAACAAGAATCACATAGTTCATCGCCAGGGGCTCGTTACCCGTTAAAACACCCTGATTCTAGCAGCCAATAAAAAAACCCGGCCGCAGCCGGGTTTCCATCTGGGTGCCCGGTGGCGCCCATGTGGTGCTCACCAGCGACCAGAACGGCAACCCACCTAATATTTGACGTAACCGCGTCGTACCAGCCACTTTTCGAATTCGACAGCGAATAGCACCAGTGATGCGAGCGCGAAGCACGCCAATAGGTCGAACAAGGGCAGCGGCTGCGTGTGGAAGATGGGGTTGAGAAATGGCACATAGATCACCGCCAGCTGCAGTCCGACCGTCAAGAGCACTGCACCAAGCATGGCCGGATTACTCGTCAACCCGAGGCGCAGTAGGGAACTCACCTCGGCCCGCACCGACATGGAGTGGAATAGCTGCGAGATCGTGAGAACCGTGAAGACGATGGTCTGCCAGTATTCGGCGCCTCTGTTGATCGCCCATGCCTGCGACGCTATGGACAGGCCACCGACGAATAGCCCAACCCAGAGGATGTGCTGCCACATGCCCCTTGCGAAAATGTTCTCCTGCGGCGGTCGCGGAGCACGGCGCATGATGCCCGGCTCGGCCGGTTCCGCCGTGTATGCCAGGCCGGGCAGACCGTCCGTCACCAGGTTGATCCACAAGATATGGATCGGCAGCAGCGGTATGGGCAAGCCGAGTAGCGGGGCGAGGAACAAGGTCCAGATCTCTCCGGAATTCGAGCTCATCGTATATTTGATGAACTTGCGGATGTTGTCGTAAATGCGTCGACCAATCCGTACTGCCTTGACGATCGTTGCGAAGTCGTCGTTCAGGAGCACCATGGCCGCTGCTTCGCGAGCAACGTCCGTGCCCCGCTGCCCCATGGCGACGCCAATGCCTGCTCGTTTGAGTGCAGGTGCGTCATTGACCCCGTCTCCCGTCATCGCGACGAGCTCGCCGTTGGCCTGCAAGGCTTTTACAATGCGTATCTTCTGTGCCGGATTGACACGCGCGTAGACACGCACGTCGCCGACAGCTTTCGCCAACTCGTCGTCTGACATTCGCGACATCTCTTTTCCCGTCACCACCCGTCCATCGCCGACGACAATGCCCAGGCGTTGGGCGATTGCTCGTGCCGTGCCGGGATGATCTCCCGTAATCATCACGGGCGTGATGCCTGCCCGGAGGCACTCCGCGACGGCCGTTGGAACTTCTGGTCTCGGCGGATCGATGAGCGCGACGAGGCCCAGCAGCGTAAGGTCGGTTTCAACGTTGTCAGGGCTCAGTGCCTGAGGCAGGTCCGGGAGGCTGCGGTGGGCGAACGCCAGCACACGGTAACCCTGCAACGCGAGCGCCTCGGCCCGGGCAAGTACGGCGTCGCGTTGCAGCGGCGCCGAACCCGTCGCGTTCAATACCTGTTGGCAGCGAGGCAGAACGGCCTCGGGTGCGCCTTTGACGAAGACCACGACTGCACCGTCGTGACCATGCAGCGTCGACATGGCTTTGCGTTCGCTTTCGAACGGCAGCTCCGCAACACGCGGCCACTCGCGATCGAGTTCTGTTCTGGAATAGCCGGCTCTCAGCGCCGCCTCGAAGAGCGCGATCTCGGTAGGGTCGCCGGTCGGCCCGTCGTCGCCTTCGGCAACGTCGTTATTGAGTGCCATCGCAATGCCAAGCTCACGCCATGGTGAGTTGGCCTCACTCCATTCTGGAAGGGCATGGAGCTGGGAATCTGCCGAGTCAAAGACCTCGGCAGTCATTCGGTTCTCGGTGAGCGTGCCGGTTTTATCGGCGCAGATATAGGTTACGGAGCCAAGGGCCTCCACGGCCGGCAGATGACGCACGAGGGCGTTTTCGCGACTGAGTTTGCGCGCCCCGAGCGCGAGCGACACGGTGACCACGGCGGGCAGGGCTTCCGGTATCGCCGCTACGGCGAGGCTCACGGCGGTCAGTAGCATCAGTAGCGCGGGCTGACCTTGCAGCAGCCCGGCGACAAAAACGAAGGCACAGATGGCGAGCGTCGCCATAGCGAGATATCGACCGAACCTGGCAAGTCGCTTTTGCAGGGGCGTCCGCACACCTTCCTCGCCGTGGAGTATCTCCGCGATGCGTCCGACCTCAGTGTTCATGCCCGTCGCAACGACGATGCCGCGAGCGCGGCCATGGCTCACAAGGCTGTTTTTAAACGCCATGTTGGTCCTGTCAGCCATCGGCACATCCTGCGCGGGTAGACGGCCAGCCGATTTTTTGACTGCCTCGGATTCCCCCGTGAGGGCGGATTCGTCGAGACGCAATTCCGTGACCTCCAGCAGGCGAAGGTCGGCGGGCACGATGTTGCCGGCCTCCAGCTCGACGATGTCCCCGGGCACCAAGCCGGCACTGGGAAGCGTTGCAATCCGCTCGTTTCGCAAGACATGCGCATCGGGCGCGGCCATCGCTTTAAGCGCGGCCACGGCACCCTCCGCTCGATATTCCTGCACAGCGCCAACCGTCGCATTGAGAATCACGATCACGAGGATTGCGATGGTGTCCTGAGGTTCGCCGATGAATCCGGAGATGATCGCGGCGGCGAGCAGTATGAGGATAAGGAAATCCTCGAACTGGGTCAGAAAGATGCGCAAGGCGGAACGTCGCCTCTTCTGCGCGATGACATTGGGACCGGATCGCTCGAGCCGCGCAGCAGTCTCCGTCGAGGACAGGCCCGTCGCCATGTCGCTTGCGAGCTGCTTTAGCACCGCAGATCGCGACAAGTTGTGCCAGTCGGGACTACTCGTCACCGTTGTACTGCGACGCGAGATCATGGTTGCGCGTTAGGATAGCAATATCATGTCGTACAGACCTGCGAGGCCATGACTGAAAGCAGAACAGAACAAGCCGCCATGGACTACCTTTCCCGGGGCTGGTCTGTCATCCCGGTGCAAGAGCGCGCTAAGCGTCCGGCAATTGCCTGGAAGGCCTTCCAGACCGAATGCGTGTCCGAAGAGACCTTGCATGAGTGGTTTCGCCGCTCTCCGAACTACAACGTGGCGATCGTTACCGGCAAATTATCCGGCATCGTGGTTCTCGACGTTGACCCAAAACACGGTGGGAACAAGAGTCTGCGCGAACTCGAGCACGAACACGGTGCACTGCCGCGGACAGTGCAATCCGTGACCGGCGGCGGTGGTCGTCACTACTATTTCGCTCATCCCGGTGGCGAGGTGCGCAACAGGGCGGGCATCCTTCCGGGAATTGACTTGCGCGGTGATGGCGGCTGCATCGTTGCACCACCTTCAGTTCACCCGTCGGGTAGGCGTTACCGATGGGCACAGGGGCGTGCTCCCGGGGAAACTTCGCTTGCGCGCCTGCCCGACTGGCTACATCAAGGATCTTAAACAACACATAGCGGTTCAAATCCGGCCGGTTGAATCGCGGACACGGCCGCGTTTCTTGTGGGCAGCGTCGATCAGTCGTCGGACCGCGGCATCGTCGACCTGGCTGAAGTCTCTGTACCAATTACCCACTGCGACAAAATACTTTGGGGATTCGAGGCAAACCACGTGTTCCACGATTTTGGAAATCTCCCTGACAACTCTTGCCGGGGCGGTTGGAACAGCAACCGTGATCGCTGCGGGACTCATGGCGCGAACTGCTGCGATGGCCGCGCGCAGTGTTGAGCCCGTGGCAATCCCATCATCGACGAGAATAACCTGACGCCCATGGAGGTCTGGAAAGGGCCGGGCGCCGCGATATAGCGCTTCACGACGTTCCAATTCCTTTTTTTCTTTTCTTTCCACCTGCGCAACGGCTGCGGGGGAAGAGGCGCTGATCTCGGAAAAGATTTCTTCATTCAGTACCCGGATTCCACCGCTGGCTATCGCGCCCATCGCCAATTCAGGTTGATACGGTGCGCCCAACTTTCGAACAACGATGGCATCCAATTCAGCATCAAGCATTCTCGCAACCTCCGCTGCGACCGGAAGCCCTCCCCTGGGCAATCCCAGAACGATGGGATTGTCCAGCTTCAGCCTGGCGACTTCGGCGGCAAGCTGCCGGCCTGCCGACACGCGATCTTTAAACATTCGAATTAATGATCCGGATCAATTGTATGAGACAAATCCTGTGTTAAGTTTATAGTGCGAGACGAGGAATGGACTGTGTTTCGTTTACGCGGCTCAGGAATCGCGATCTAGAGCAGGCGTAGGCGATAACACAATCCGTGTTGATCCGTCGAGCAGGTCCGCGGCCGTAGGCGGCTGGAGTTAACGCTCCGATGTCGGGTCGCGGACTTTTTTGTGCCTGCCAAATAATCCACGAATCGCGCATGGGAAGTATAAACCGCCTCTTGCCTTCTCCGGCGTCAGGCGAGTATTTTTGTCCGCGACTGGACTTTTCATCGCGTAAGCGATTGGAGTGATTTCCGTTTTAACCCAATTTCTTGGATTCAGCCACGTTCCTTGGTGTATGCGTCATAACACCCTCCCAATAAAAAAACCCGGCCGAAGCCGGGTTTCCATTTCTTCTTATTATTAGACTGCAGGGCTTATTCTTCGGCCTCGGCAACTTCCACTGTTTCGGCCTGGGCCTGACGGTCAACCAGTTCAACGTAGGCCATGGGTGCGTTGTCGCCGGTACGGAAACCGCACTTGAGAATCCGCAGGTAACCACCCGGGCGGTCCGCCATACGGGGTCCGAGCTCATTAAAGAGCTTGGTCACTGCGTCGCGGTCCCGCAGGCGGTCGTAGGCCTGGCGACGATGCGCCAGGCTGTCTTCCTTGGCGAGCGTGATAAGGGGCTCGGCCACCCGGCGCAATTCCTTGGCCTTGGGCACCGTTGTCTTGATGATCTCGTTCTGAAACAGCGACGAAGCCATGTTGCGGAACATGGCCTTGCGATGCGCGCTGGTTCGGTTGAGCTTTCTGCCTGCTTTCAGATGACGCATGGTTCTTTCCCGTTATTCGCTTTTGGCTCAGGCGCTTACGAGGCTCGCCGGCGGCCAGTTTTCCAGTTTCATGCCCAGTGACAGGTCGTGCGATGCCAGCACGTCCTTGATCTCGGTCAGCGACTTCTTGCCGAGGTTGGGCGTTTTCAGCAACTCGACCTCGGTGCGCTGCACCAGGTCGCCGATATACAGAATGCTCTCCGCCTTCAGGCAGTTGGCTGAACGCACTGTCAGCTCCAGGTCGTCGATCGGGCGCAACAGCACCGGATCAATCTCTTCTGACTTGGGCTCGGCTTCGACCTCCTGGCGGGCGCGGAAGTCGATGAAGACCCCCAGTTGGTCGGCCAGGATGTTGGCAGCCAGTTTGACTGCGCCTTCGCAGTCGACGGTGCCGTTGGTCTCGATATCCAGTACCAACTTGTCTAGGTTGGTGCGCTGCTCGACACGGGCCGCGTCCACGCTGTAAGCCACCTTGCGCACGGGGCAGAATGAGGCGTCGAGCTGCAGACGGCCGATTGGCCGCGATTCCTGGTCACCCAGGGTGAGTTGCGTGGCGGGCTGGTAACCAACGCCACGCGCCACCTTGAGGCGCATGTTGATGCTGCCGTCTTTGGTCAGGTTGCAAATCAGATGATCCGGGTTGACGACTTCGACCGTATGATCGACTTCGATGTCACCGGCCGTGACCGGCCCCGCGCCGGATTTGTTCAGCGACAGCACCGCTTCTTCGCGCTCGTGCATGCGAAGCGCCACGCCCTTGAGGTTGAGCAGGATCTCGATGATGTCTTCCTGCAGACCTTCTACGGCCGTGTACTCGTGAAGCACACCGTCCATTTCGACTTCGACGATGGCGCAGCCCGGAATGGACGAAAGCAGAACCCTGCGCAAGGCGTTGCCCAGCGTGTGGCCAAAACCGCGCTCGAGCGGTTCCAGCGTGATGCGTGCTCGGTTCGGATTGACCTCGTCAACCCCGACTGCACTGGGCTTGAGCATGTTTTCGATAACACCCAACATGTGATGACCTCGCTATATGAAATCTGTAATCGGCTGCCGCCACCCGGCGCCAGCCATAAATTTACTTTCCCTGGTGCTTACTTGGAGTAAAGCTCCACGATCAGGTTTTCGTTGATCTCCGGCGACAACTGGTCACGATCCGGATACGCCTTGAAGGCGCCTTCGAGCTTTGCCGGGTCGACTTCGACCCAAGCGGGAACCAGGTTCATTTCCTGGCTCAGTGCGATAGCCTCCTTGATCCGGAGCTGATTCTTCGCCTTTTCCCGCACCGCGATCACGTCCTCAGGCTGAACCTGGTAGGACGGGATATTGACGGTCTCGCCGTTCACAGAAATGCCCTTATGCGAAACGAGCTGACGCGCCTGCGCGCGCGTGACGGCAAAACCCATGCGGTAGACCACGTTGTCCAGCCGGCTTTCCAGCAGGCGCAAGAGGTTCTCGCCGGTTGCACCCTTCTGGCCCGCGGCCGTCTTGTAGTAATTGCGGAACTGGCGCTCCAGAACCCCGTAAATACGCCGCACCTTTTGCTTCTCGCGCAACTGCAGGGCGTAGTCCGACAGACGCTGGCGGCGTGACGACGCATGCTGCCCCGGCGGCTGGTTGAGCTTGCATTTCGACTCCAGGCCGCGTGCGGCGCTCTTCAGCTCCAGGTCGGCGCCTTCACGGCGTGCCAGTTTGCAGGTTGGTCCGGTATATCTAGCCATCTGGTTGTACTCCCGAGACTCAGCTCGTTAAACGCGACGCTTTTTCGGCGGACGACAGCCGTTATGCGGGATCGGCGTCACGTCAGTAATGTTCGTAATTTTGTAACCCACCGCGTTGAGGGCGCGAACTGAGGACTCACGACCCGGGCCGGGACCCTTGACGCGCACCTCCAGATTTCTGAGCCCATAGTCCAGGGCCGCGCGGCCAGCATTCTCCGCAGCGACCTGGGCCGCAAACGGCGTGCTCTTGCGCGAACCACGAAAACCAGCGCCGCCGGAGGTGGCCCACGACAGGGCGTTACCCTGGCGATCGGTAATGGTGATGATCGTGTTGTTGAAGGACGCGTGTACGTGTGCGATCCCGTCCACCACGGTCTTCTTGATCTTCTTTTTCTTGGTCGGCTTGGCCATCTGTCTATGCCTCTGTCCTGTTCGTTTCGCGGCTTTGCTTGTCGCTTGCCCTATCGCTTAATCGGCCGGCGCGGACCCTTACGCGTTCGCGCATTGGTCTTGGTGCGCTGCCCGCGGACCGGCAGTCCGCGGCGGTGACGCAGCCCGCGGTAGGCGCCAAGATCCATCAGCCTCTTGATGTTCATCGCCACCTCGCGCCGCAGGTCACCCTCGACCGGGATCGTGCCGATTTGTCCACGAATCGCTTCGACCTCGGCTTCCGTCAGGTCGCGAATCTTGGTTTCCGGCACCACGCCAGCCGCCGCGCAAATCTGTAATGCGCGCGAGCGGCCGATGCCGTAGATGTGCGTCAGGCCCACCCACGTGTGTTTCTGGACCGGTATGTTGACTCCTGCGATACGAGCCATGTCTTAACTCCTGTCAATCGAGCGCCGAAAAACGAAGCGGCGCATTATATACAATCAAATTCAGTCGAAAAAGCCTGAAATCCCGGGGATTTCCAAAAAACAGCCCGGCCTCAGCCTTGCCGTTGTTTGTGCTTTTTCTCGGTGCAAATCACATACAGCACACCTTTGCGGCGCACAATCTTGCAATTGCGGCAAATCTTCTTGACCGAGGCCTGCACTTTCATATCCTTTCTCCCAAAATCAAGCTGCTATCAACGGCGAACGACGCCGGAGCGGCCGTAGGATTTCAAATTCGCCTTTTTCATCAGGCTGTCGTACTGGTGCGAAATCAGGTGCGCCTGAACCTGGGCGATAAAGTCCATGATCACCACCACCACGATCAGTACCGAGGTCCCACCGAAATAGAACGGCACCTGCCACACCACCCTCAGGATGTCGGGCAGCAAACACACCGCGACCAGGTACACCGAACCGACCATGGTCAGCCGCGTCAGCACGGTGTCGATGTACTCAGCAGTCTGGCGGCCCGGGCGTATACCCGGGATGAACGCGCCTGAGCGCTTCAGGTTGTCCGCCGTCTCCTTCGAATTGAACACGATCGCCGTGTAGAAAAAGCAGAAGAAGATGATCAGGCCGGAAAACATGATGGTGTACGCCAGGTTCCCCGGCGTCAGCGCGGCCGAAACATCGGTCAAAAAGCCCATGCCCTCCGAACCGCTGAACCAAGTGGCCAGCGTCGACGGGAAAATCACGATGCTGGAGGCAAAAATTGCCGGGATCACGCCCGACATGTTCACCTTCAGCGGCAAGTGCGTGGACTGGTTCTGGTAAGCCACCCGACCTGCCCTTTGCGCGTAATTGACGGTGATGCGCCGTTGCCCTCGCTCGACGCGCACGACGAAGTAGATCACGCCGAGCACCAGCATCAGGATCAACAGCGTCGCCGGAATGCTGAGCTGGCCGGTATTGACCAGTTCCAGGGTGCCCGCGACCGCCCGCGGCAGGCCGGCCACAATGCCGGCGAAAATGATCAGCGAAATGCCGTTCCCGACACCTCGCTCTGTAATTTGCTCGCCCAGCCACATCAGGAAGATGGTTCCGCAGGTCAACGTCACCACCGCCGTGAAAATGAAGCCAAAGCCCGGCGCCAGCACCACGCCGACCTGGCCCTGCAGGGCAAAGGCCACGCCGCCGGCCT